>JBEKOZ010000146.1:0-9111 GCA_049521275.1 Bryobacteraceae bacterium
ACCGGAAGCCAGAGCACAATCCCAACGCGCATCAGCAGCCATCGGACGGCTATCGTGAGCAGCACGGCCACCGCCAGGCAAACGAGCCAAGCCGGAAAAAACGATCCGAGAATGTCGAAAGAGGGAGCGCGGGTCACGGTTTCGACCTCTTGGCATCGACTTGAATCAGATCCCCCGCGCGAAAACCCAGATCCGACAAGCTGGCGAGCACCTGAGTTCGCGCCAATATGTCCGCCGATCGGGCTTGCGCAAGCACCTTTTGGGCAGCGGTGACATCGAGCAAGTTGCGAACGCCGTAGTTGTAAGACTCGAGCGCTGCAGCGTAGGACTGGGTGGCCGCGTCTAACAGTGCGGTGGCGGCCTCGCGCTGGAGAAAGGCAGTGTTCAAGTTCGAATAGGCAGTCCAAACCTCGTTTGCGATTTGATCGCGCGCCGCATCGACCTGCGCCTCGGCCCGCCGAATCTGCGCTTCCGCCTGGGCCAGCCGGTTTTTTCGAGCGCCTCCGTCGAAGACGGTCCAGTTGAGGCTCAGTGCCACTCCTCCGGCCAAATCAGCAATATGTCCCGAGGGGAGGTTTTTCTGGAGCAAATTCAGCGACTCGGCGGTCGGGCTGGCAGAGAGATTCAAGCTGGGATAATATGCAGCTCGCGCTTCTTTCCGCTGAGCGTTGGCCTCGCGAATGGCCGCCAAGTCAGCCTGCAAGTCAGGTCGCTGATCTATGGCGCGATCAATGACCCGTTCAACGGTGTCGCCGACCGTATCCGGGGTGGGTACCTCGCTGAACGGTTGCACGCGAATCATCGAGGCTGCAGACGCTCCCAAAACGGTTGTGAGATCGCCCCGCGCGATCTGCTCGGCTCCCAGCACCGCCTGGAGATCGTATTGAGCTTGAGCAGTCGCGCTCCGCGCTTCCAGTACGTCCGGCAGCGTGGCCAGACCGTTTTTCAATCGTTCTTCGGCGGCCTGCTGAACCGCCTGCGCGTTGGCTAAGGTTGCCCGCTCGGCGGTCTCCTGAGCGGACGCATTGAGCAACCGGTAATACGCTTGCTGGACCTTGTAGATGAGTTGCCGGTGAATATCGTTAAAGCCGAAATTCGTTTCGAGAAGACGAGCGGCGGCTGCGTCGATCCGGCCACGGCGGGCGCCGAAGTCAAGGATTGTGTAGTTGAGATTCAACGTTAGCTGGGAATCAGGCATCGTCTGGCGATAAAATCCGCTCGCAGAGCCAGCGTCTGAGCGATCGACGCCGGAGAGGGCCACGGCGGATAACGTGGGAAACAGCTCGCTACGAGAGATTCCAAGGGCAGCGGCCTGCTCGCGGGCGTTCTCCCAAGCGACGCGCGTCTCAGGATTGTGCGCCTCAGCCAAATCGATCAAGTCCGCAAGCGAATAGACCTTGTCGGCGTCAATATGAAACCCGGATTGACGAAAACGCTGTGCATCGCTGGAGATCTGCCGTTCGTCGGCGGAATGCCACGGGCGATCGGGCACGGCGGGCGGACCTTGTGCAGATGCTCGAATCGGTGCCATCACGATAAGGAGCAGAATCGCAGTCGGTGTTGGGCGGCTGGATATTGCGCAATCCAGGATCGGGCTTCGTTTGTGTGGGCGGGAGAGGCTGAACACATAACCCCCTCGCTCACACCGGACGAACCGTTTGTTCGATCGTTTTGATCACGGTATCCAAGCGGCCATTCAAGACTTGCTTGGCGAGGCTTAATGTATATCCTTTCGCGGCGTGAAGCGGAACATGTGAAGGCTGCGAGAGCGCAAGTGTAGCGACAACCGCGTCCACCATAAACGGCTCGTCCTTTTGCGCAAGAGCTTCGGCGAGGGCGGGCTTTACGTCACCGGGCTCGAGCATTTCCCAAAGTAAGTCCGCTACGTTTCGCGCCATTAGATATCTCCAATTCGTCAAGAAAGGTATGTCAAACGCTGGACTCGGTGCATTCGGAATTCCAATTCCCTCCAGACGTTCGCTAGGACCTTCAACACCACGGTGAACGGGTGAGGCGGGTAGGGAGTCAGTCTCTTCTCGACGGCTGCGATGCTTCGCAGTGTCAATCTACGCAACACGGAGACCTCGATTCATCGGAGGGTTTGACACTTGCCCGAATGAGGCCAGATTCAACCCGATCAATTCACACGGAAAAGGGCGGCCTTCCGACTTGGAGCTGTGAGTGCACTAAGCGAGGTGGGAATGAAAGCGGCATGACTCAGTGAAGTGCCGCATTTCTCAACACTCGAACACCATAAGGAGACACTTTATGAACACACTACATAGGATTTGCTCTTGCATGGGGATCACGCTTCTTTTTGCAACTGCATCTTTCGCGCAGCAGGTGAAGACCGACTTTGATCGGAGCACGGATTTCAGCCAGTACAAAACGTACTCCTGGGAAAAGGTTCACACTCAGAACCCTCTGTGGGTCGATCGAATCAAAGCGGCCGTCAATTCCGCGCTGGAGGCAAAAGGCTGGATGCAGGCGGAATCAGGCGGGAACGTTTCCATCATGGCGATGGAGATGAATCAGAGTCACCAAACTCTCAATACTTACTACGACAGCTTCGGTGGCGGTTGGGGATGGAGGGGCGGGTTCGGCGACAGCTTCGGCGACTCGACGACCACGGAGAGCACATACAAGGTGGGAACACTCGTCGTCGACCTGTACGATTCGAACACGAAGAAACTGATTTGGCGAGGATCGGCCAGCGATACCCTTTCCGGTAAAGCGGACAAGAACATCAAGAATCTCGACAGGGGCGTGGAGAAGATGTTCGATCATTTCCCTCCGGATACGCGGAGAGGACAGCTCTAAGAAGGAACTCACCATGACCAGAACCGGAAAAGCCCTGGACATCCCCAAAACCATCATCGCGGGTGCCCGGGACGGCTCCTCCCATGGTGATGAAGGCCGCCAGATGCCTATCACGTTGGACCGTGTTCGTGAAATCTTCAAGGGACTTGAAAGTGGCGACGGGGCTGCCTTTTTCGATCATGTGGCTGACGACGTCGACTGGACTGTGATGGGAACCCATCCCCTCGCCGGCCACTACCAGAACAAGACGGCCTTCATTGCAGGCACTTTCGCCAAGCTGGGACAAGTTCTTCCAAACGGCGCACAACTACGTGCTGAGCATCTGGTTGTCAAAGACGATCAGGCAGTGGTCGAGCTTCACTCCTTCGCGACAGCCAAAAACGGAATGCGCTTCGACAATCGGTATTGCTGGGTCGTGTTCCGTAACGGAGTGATCGTACGTGTTCGCGCCCTGGACTCTGCCATGGTTAGCCGACTGTTCCGGGAGAATCCAATCCCAGACACAGAGTCTCGCAACTAAAAGAGGGTGAACACCGGTTTGACAAAGGCGGCCACCGCGACCCATTCGAAAAGGTTCTGTATAGCGCCAAACCCACACCACCGGTGGCCGTGACGGTGCTTCCCACACTTCGGATGGCCGCCTGGACATCAGGCTGTCGACTCCTGGTAGCTTGGGCGCCGGCACCAACCCAGAGCAGTTATTCGCCGCCCGTCTCAATGTCACACTGCCCGGCACGGATCACGAAGCTGCCGAAACCCTCGTGAAACAAGGGCACGAGGTTTGTCCGTATTCCCGCGCTACACGCGGCAACATCAATGTTTCGATCACCGTCGTGACCAATGTGGTCACTTCCAACTAGCCAATCAGACAAAGGAGATTCACAAATGAGTACGATCAAAATGTCCGAAGAACTCAGTCACAATCGCCGCCGCTTTTTGCGCAGTGCGACCGTGGCTTTTGCTGCCGCTGAACTCGCTACACTCGGCTCCGCGGTTGCACAATCCAGCCAGACAAGCCCTGCCCACGTGCCCGCGATTAAGCCGGGGACGAACACCTCATTCGGTTCGCTGAAGCAGATCAATGCCGGCCTCCTGAACGTTGGATACGCTGAAGCCGGCCCCGTCAGTGGTCCCGCGGTAGTTCTGCTTCATGGCTGGCCCTACGACATCCACAGCTTTGTCGATGTTGCCCCGTTGTTGGCATCGGCCGGCTACCGGGTGATCGTCCCGTATCTGCGCGGCTACGGTACGACGCGCTTTCTCTCCAGCGAAACGATGCGGAACGCCCAGCAGTCGGCCGTCGCCCTCGACATCATCGCTCTGATGGATGCACTCAAGATTAAGACAGCTACCGTCGCTGGCTTTGACTGGGGGGCGCGGACAGCGGACGTTATGGCAACACTCTGGCCGGAACGCTGCAGGGGGATCGTTTCCGTCAGCGGCTATCTGATCAGCAGCCCGGCGGGCAACCAGGTGCCATTGCCACCCGAGCCTGCGTTCCTGTTTTGGTATCAGTACTATTTCGCCACCCCAGTTGGCAAGGCCGGCTATGCGAAATACCTCGATCAGTTCAATAAGTTCATCTGGCACCAGGCTTCGCCAAAGTGGAATTTCGATGATGCCACCTACGACCGCACAGCGGCGTCCTTCAACAACCCCGACCACGTTGACATCGTGATGCACGACTATCGCTGGCGGCTTGGCCTGGCCGACGGCGAGGGGAAATATGACGACCTGGAAAAGCGGCTGGCCGCACTTCCTCCCATCACCGTGCCCACGATCACCATGGAAGGCGACGCCAACGGTGCAATCCACGCGCCCAGTTCGGCGTATCGCAACAGGTTCTCGGGCAAATACGAGTACCGCCTCATCACCGGCGGCGTGGGGCACAATCTGCCTCAAGAAGCGCCGCAGGCATTTGCCCAAGCTGTAGTCGATGTGGGTGGCTTCGCAGGCTAGCACTATGGACCGCAGGAGCTTCCTCAAAACCTCGATGCTCGCCACTAGTGGGGCTCGCGTGGCCGCGTGGCTCGCGAACCCTGCTCCGACAACGAACGCCAGAGAATCTCAGCGTGCCCTTCCCGACGAAGGGCCGCTGCCCAATTTGGGTGGTGCCGTCGCCTGGTTTAACTCCGCGCCCTTGAGCGGCAAGTCGTTACGCGGAAAAGTGGTGCTGGTTAATTTCTGGACTTACTCTTGCATCAACTCGCTGCGGCCACTGCCTTACGTGAAGAGCTGGGCGGCGAATTATAAGGATGCGAGCCTAGTAGTGATCGGTGTACATACACCCGAGTTCTCGTTCGAGAAAGAGCGTACAAACGTAGAGCAGGCGCTACGAGATTTGAAGGTGACCTACCCGGTCGCCATGGACAGCAATTACAGAATTTGGCAGTCGTTGAACAACCAATACTGGCCCGCGTTTTACCTTATCGATGGCAAGAACCGAATCCGTTATCACCATTTTGGAGAAGGCGAATACGGCGAATCCGAGCGCGCGATCCAGAATCTTCTGAAAGAAAACGGAGCCACCGCCGTGGGAAACAGCATCGTCAGCATTTCCGCCAGTGGAGTGGAGGCCGCACCCGGCACGGATGTGCAATCTCCCGAAACCTACATAGGCTATCGTCAGGCTGAGCGCTTCGCATCGCCCGAGCGGCAGGCTCATGACGCACGAAAGACTTACAGTCCGCCTACGAACCCCGAGTTGAATCAATGGGGATTGAGCGGCGTGTGGGACATCGGCGCAGAGAGTGCTGTGCTTCAGGCGGCGTCAGGCAAAATTGTGTTCCAGTTCCACAGCCGCGACTTACATATGGTGTTGGGCCCAGCGAAGAATGGTAACCCCGTTCGCTTTAAGGTCACATTGAACGGCGTCGCGCCGGCCGTCGATCATGGAGTGGACTCCGCTTCTGACGGCGCCGGCGAGGTCCAAGAGTATCGACTGTATCAGCTCATCCGGCAAGAACGACGAGTGGAAGGCCGGACATTTGAGATCGAGTTCCTGGACCCCGGCGTTCAGGCCTTTGCATTCACGTTTGGTTAGAGAATTGAAATAACGTGATTGTTATGGACGCAAAAAACGACTCGCGAATCGAGCGCGTCTACGTTCGATGCAAGATGGTGAAACTTTATGTCGCAACCGCTTCCTGACAAACCGGTGGGCATCTTCGGCGATTCTGGAATTGGTGCAGTTCGAGGCTCCTCTCTTGCTGAACGGTCCGACCTCGTTCTCGCGTTTGCGCGTGTCTTGCACACCAATGGGCAGTCGACTAACCAGACCCTGGCAGCGGCCGAACGGCTCACCAGGAGCCTTGGTCTCGGCGCCACGATCATTGCCGATTGGGAAGGGGTCCAGATTCTGGCCACGGATGGTAACGCTCAGCTGGCCTCCTTCGTGGCGGCCAGCCCCACTGGTGTGGACATGGACCGCGTCGCCTGCGCCATGAGAGCGATCGGCAAGCTCGACGCCGGCCGCATTTCGTTGCCTGCTGCAATCGAGATGGTCAAGGAAATTGCACGCCGACCGCCGGCTCCAACTTGGCTGTTTGCACTTGCCGCGGCCGCAGGCGCTGCTGCGCTATCGGTGATCTTCGGAGTCGAGCATTTAGGCGCAATTGCGCTAATCGCTGCCAGCTCGGCGGCCGGGGCCGTGCTTCGCCGCGCCATATCGCGTCACAGCACGAATGCGCTTATGCAGCCGCTGTGCGCGGCGCTGCTCGCTGGCATGATTGGCGCGCTAGCAACGCGCTGTAACCTGAGTTCTTCTTTGCGCCTGGTCGCGGTCTGCCCATGCATGATTCTGGTACCAGGGCCGCATTTCCTCAACGGCATGATGGACCTCAGCGCGGCCCGCGTCAGTCTAGGCACGTCTCGTCTCATATTCGCCGGGCTGGTGGTTACGGCGATCTCAATCGGGCTGCTGCTCGGGCTGGGCATCTTCGGCGTAACCTTACCGGTGGATGGGCCGGGACGAGCAGTGCCTTTGTGGCTGGACGTCATTTCAGCCGGCGTGGCTGTGGCCGCGTACAGCGTTTTCTTTGCCACGCCGTTACGTATGTTGGGATGGCCGGTGGCGGTCGGCATGCTGGCTCATGCTTTGAGATGGTGGACACTGGCAGATGGCGCCGGCGCTGCCACCGGAGCATTCGTAGCCTGTCTGGTAGTCGGGATCATCCTCACTCCAATCGCCCGCCGTTCTCATACGCCGTTCGCGGCCATCGGCTTTGCCTCCGTCGTATCGATGATTCCAGGTATCTTTCTGTTCAGGGTGGCGAGCGGCCTGATACAGCTTGCGCACAACTCGAATGCGCCTTCAGAGCTGTGGGGCGCAACGGTCGCGAACGCTACGACGGCGGTCACGATCATTCTGGCGATGGGCTTCGGCCTCATTGTGCCGAAGTTAGCCATCGATCGCCTCGACGATCACGGGACGCCGACGGGGTCTTGAGCATGGCAGAAAGTGCAAAGATCTACGCACCCACCGACCGCGATCGCTCTCTTGCGTCTGGCCGTGCCAGGGGGCGTCTCCGACAGCCGTGATGACCAGCGCGACGCGTCACGCGCACCAACGGCCGCTGCATCAATGGCCGCTATCGTCATGGCTTTCTGCTGTCACGGTCCCCTTGGTCGCCGCCGTCATGCCACAGCGCGGTCTCATGGAAGTGACAACCCCTCGTGATGAGTCAGCCCAGCCGATGTCAACGGTACCGCGAACGCGGATGAAAGACCGTGGCGTGGCCGGGCTGGTCGCTATTGAGATTCCGGAGCGAGTCACTGAAGTAGTGCAGATCGAAATCCACCCCCAAGGACGGCTGAGATCGTGACTGTCGCCACCGCTGAGCCTTTCGTGCCCGGCGGTCTAGGAACAGACGGGCACCGCGATGCTGCACAACCAGAGAAGAAACTTGACCGGCCGGATCAGAGAGACTCACTTCCGGCTAGTGCCGTACGGCAATGGCCGAAATCTCAATCCTCGCGCCGCCGATCAAACCCGCAACCTGAACAGCAGCGCGTGCTGGTTTGGGATCCGGCATTAGCTGGTTGTAGACCTCATTCATTGTGGGGACGTCTTTCATCTCCGTAATATAGATTGTGACCGAGACGATGTCGGACATCCGGAAGCCCGCTTCTTCAGCGACCTGTCTTACCGCTGCGACAGCGTTCGTCGTTTGCTGCCTGATATCTGTGCCAGTCACCTTGCCGTTGGAATCAGGGCCTTGCTGGCCTGCTACGTAAAGCGTATCGCCCGAGACGTAGCCATTACTAAACGGCGCGCCCCTGGTAAAGCCGATGGCCTGCTCTTGGGAATTCATCGATGGATCTCCTTTCTGTCCTACCTGTTCTACTTTCCCGTCACTTCGCGAATCACTCGCAAATAGTTCTCGCCCAGGATCTTCTTCACATCGCGCTCGGCATAATCGCGTTCCAGCAGCACTTCGATCAGCGCCGGCATCTTTGAAACATCGTCCAATCCGTTCGGCGGTCCCGAGACCCCGTCAAAATCGCTCCCGATCCCCACGTGATCGATACCCGCGACCTTCACCGCATGATCGATGTGATTGGCTACGTCCTCAACTGTGGCCGCGACCTTCACCCGGTGCCCAAACAGCGTCCGCACGTCCTCCGCCGCGTAGTCATCCAGTGCCCTCCCGGTCAGCAGCGGAGCGGTGGTCTCCGTTTTGATCGCGGATTCCAGCGCCTCCGCGTCCTTTGGATTGACAAAACCCTCACCGAAACTGATGCCGACTACGCCGCCGTTCTTGGCGAGCGCCCGAAGCATCCCGTCCGTCACATTCCGTGGGACAGGCGAAAGTGCGCGCATTGACGAATGTGAAAGGATGACCGGCTTGGAGGTGACCTCGAGCGCGTCGTAGAAGGTCTTGTCTGCGACGTGCGAAACATCCACAAGCATTCCAAGCCGGTTCATCTCCCGGACCACTTCTTTGCCGAAATCGGTCAGCCCGTTGTGCACCGGCTTGTCCGTCGCCGAATCCGCCCAGTTGTTGTTGCGGGAATGCGTCAGCGTCATGGAGCGTACGCCCAGTTGGTAATACATCCGAAGCACTCGCAGATCGTCGTCGATTGTGTGGCCGCCCTCAACTGTCAGAAACACCGCGATCTTGTGGGCCTTCACGATCCGCCTGATATCGGATGCCGTGGTCGCCAGCTCCATCTCGTCCGGATGCGCGTTCAGCATCGATTGCATCGCATCCCGCAGGTCCAGCGTCCGGCGCACCGCCTCCGCGCCAGGAAAATAGACAGGAACCCATAGAGCGAAAAACGGCGCGTGCG
>JBEKOZ010000147.1:0-9109 GCA_049521275.1 Bryobacteraceae bacterium
CACGGTCCCCTCCAGCGCATACAGTCGATACCCCGGCGCAGTCCTGCACGTTTTGATCAATCGAGCCCCGCGCTCAGTGAGCTGCCAGTTCAACGGCTGACCACTTAGATGCGCGCCCACCACCGCGACCGCCACGCACCCCGGCGCAGCCGTTTCCGAACCCGCGCTGAACAATTCCCCCAACCCAAGCAATGCCGCATCCGAAAACGCCGGCCCGATGAACGAGATTCCGAACGGCAGCCCATTGGTGCGAAACCCCGCCGGCACCGCGACTGCCGCCAGATCCAGCAGGTTTACAAAATTCGTATAGTAGCCCAGATTCGTATTCAGCTTCACCGGCTCCGCCTCGACCGCTTGGTGCGTGTAAATGGTCCCGGTCGTCGGCAGAACCATCACGTCCATCTTCCGCCACTCCGCCTCCGACGCGCGCCGCAATTCGCGCAGCTTGTACTCCGCCGCAAACGCGTCCACCGCGCTGTAGCGATGGGCTCCCCAAATGATTTCCCGCACTACGGCATTCATCTCCTCCGCATGCGCGTCCATGAATTCGCGAATCGCCGCCAGCCGCTCCGCCACCCACGGCCCTGCATATAACAACGAAGCCGCCGCTTGAAAACTCGAGTAATCGATCTCGACCCGCGCTCCACCCATCCCCTTCAGTCGCTCGACAGCCTTTTGATAAAGCTCCTCAGCCTCCTCGTCTCCAAAAAACTCCAACTGCTCCTGCGCCGGAACGCCAAACCGAAACGCTCCGCCGAGCCACGGAGCCGCGTCCTGCCCCGCTTCAATCACCCGCGAAAACGGATCGCCCGCATCGAATCCGCGCGCGACATTCCAAACGCGCCGCGCCATCGCGCAATCCCTCGCCAGGATCGACACGCAGTCGAGCGTGCGGCACGCAGGCACCACGCCCGCCGTCGACAACAGCCCCCGCGTCGGCTTCAGCCCGACGATATTGTTGAACGCCGCCGGCACGCGTCCCGACCCCGCCGTATCCGTCCCCAGCGCAAAATCGACCAGTCCCTGCGCCACCGCAGCCGCCGACCCCGCGCTCGATCCACCCGAAATGTATTGCTTGTCGAATACGCTGGAACACGCCCCGTAAGGCGACCGCGTCCCCACCAGCCCCGTCGCGAACTGATCCAGATTCGTTTTGCCGATCGGAACCGCCCCCGCGTCGATGAGCCTCTCCACCACCCTAGCGTTCTTCGCCGGCGAATACGCATAAGCCGGACACGCGGCGGTCGTCGGCAGCCCCGCAAGATCGATGTTGTCCTTAATCGCAAACGTCAAACCCGCCAGAACCCCGTCCGCTTCCCGCGCGAGAGAAACGTCGCGTGGGACAAGGGAAATCCACACGGGATTCAAAGGCCCGCTCTCGATGCGATCGTAAATCTCGTCAATCTTCATATACGAATCGTAGCCAGCCGCTGCCCCGCCGAAACCAGCGTGCCCGTCGAGCAATGCAGCTTTTCCAGCACACCTGCCATCGGAGCTGTCACCGCAATCTCCATCTTCATCGCCTCCAGCACCATCAGCCTTTGTCCCGCCTCCACCCGCTGCCCCGGCTCCGCCACGATGCTCCATACGCTGGCCGCGACCGGCGAAGAAACCGCGCGGCATCCTTCGGGAACCGCCTCATCCACAGCCGTCGAAGGAGCATCCGGCGGTTCCGCAAACGCTTCCGCGCCCCACCGCTCGCGTTCCTGAAGGAACGCCTGCCGCTGCCGCGATTGGCATTTCGATATTTCGAAATCAATCGAAGCAAGAAACGCGTGATACTCCTTCAGCCGGAATTGTGCATCTTCGATCCGCGGCGAATGCCGTGCCTCGCGCATTTCAAGCAGGTCTTCGGCGGACACCGGATAGAAACGAATTTGATCGAAGTTCCGCAGCAGCCAAGGGGTCGCTTTTGAGTAGGTATCCCACATCTGCACCGTCCGCCCCACAAACTGATACCCTCCCGGCCCCTCCATCCCGTACACGCACATATACGCCCCGCCGATTCCGACCGCATTCTCCGGCGTCCACGTTCGCGCCGGATTATACTTCGTCGTCACCAGGCGATGCCGCGGATCAGTCGGCGTCGCCACCGGAGCGCCCAGATAGACGTCGCCCAGTCCCAGCACCAGGTAGTTCGCATCGAACACAATCCGCTTCACCTCGTCGATCGAATCCAGCCCGTTGATGCGCCGGATGAATTCGATGTTGCTCGGGCACCACGGTGCATCCGCCCGCACCGATTGCATGTATTTCTGAATCGCCAGCTGCGTCGCCGGATCGTCCCAGGAAAGCGGCAGGTGAACGATGCGCGACGGCGCCACCATGTCGGCGAGATCCGGAATCCGCCGCTCACAATCCTCGAGCGCAGCCAGCAATTCTTCGCGCCGCAGCCTCTCCGTGTCGTAGTGAATCTGAAGCGACCGCACTCCCGCCGTGATGTCGATGATCCCCGCCAGTCGCGCCGCGCGCAATTCGGTCTCCAGCGCATACACGCGAATGCGCAGATCCAGATCCAGCACCATCGGCCCGTATTCGACCAACAGATACCGGTCGCCGTCCGCGCGATAAGTGACCTCGTCATTCCTCCGCAGCACCGGGTCCTCTTTAGAAACAGCGCGAAACCGCACCAGGTCGCCCGGCCGAAGCTGCCCGATCTTCCACAACTCAGAGTGCACAATGGTCGCCGGACAAACGAACCCTCCCAGGCTCGGCCCGTCGGGACCCAGGATCACCGGCATATCGCCCGTAAAATCCACCGTGCCGATCGCATAAGCCGTGTCATGAACATTCGAAGGATGCAGCCCCGCTTCGCCCCCGTCCTCGCGAGCCCAAACGGGCTTAGGTCCGATCAGCCGCACGCCGGTCCGGTCGGAATTGTAATGCACCTTCCAGTCCGTAGAAAAAAACACTTCAATATCTTCAGCCGTAAAAAAATCCGGCGCCCCATGAGGCCCATGCATCGCCCCAATCTCCCACTCCCTCCCATAAGTTGGAATCTCCCGCCCGCCTGAAATCTCCGCACCCTCCCACCGCTCTTCATGCTCCGAAGTCGCCTCGGGTAGGGCGGCCATTCTTGGCTGCAGCCGCCCTTTGAGGCGGCTCTGTTCCTTCCCGCGCCCAACAGCCAACACATCCCCCGCCCGCAAAACCCTTCCTCCATGCCCGCCGAATTTCCCGAGAATAAACGTACTCCGGCTCCCAAGATACTCAGGCACGTCGAATCCCCCGGCGATCGATAAATAAGCCCGAGCTCCGCCGCCCACGGCTGAAGCCAACTCCAGCACCGAACCCCTATTCACCGCAATCGCCTTCCACGACGCAACAGCAACCCCGTCCAGCCGCGCCCCAAAATCAGGCCCAGCGAGCGCGATCACAGCATCCGACCGAAACCGCAGGGAAGGCCCCGTAACCGCAATCTCCAACCCCGCCGCGCCCTCCAGATTCCCCACCAGCCGATTCGCCATCCTGAACGCCAGCGAGTCCATCGGACCCGACGGCGGCACGCCGACGTGCCAATACCCTTCGCGCCCCGGGTAATCCTGAACAGTCGTCTGCGTCCCCGGCTCCAGCACGTCGATCGCGTTGCTTCGATAATGGAAATCCTTGAGGAACGCCGTGCTCACACCGCCGGCTGCGAACGCGGGATCGTCCACAACCTGCCGCAGGTATTCGAGATTCGTCTCGATCCCCGCGAGTGCGCACTCCTTCAGTGCATCGCGCATCTTCGCCAACGCAGCCGCCCGATGCTGGCCGTGAACGATGATCTTCGCGAGCATCGGATCGAAGTAAGGCGTGACCTCAGTTCCCGATTCCACCCAAGTCTCGACGCGCGCGCCAACCGGCCATTGGACATGCGTCAACCGCCCCGCGCTCGGCTGAAAATCCTTGAACGGATCTTCCGCATAAACCCGCACCTCGATCGCCGCTCCTGAAGGTGGCACAGACTTCAGTCTGTGTTCTCCAGCAGCCAGCCGCACCATCCACTCCACCAGATCGATCCCGGTCACCTCCTCTGTGATCCCGTGCTCCACCTGCAAGCGCGTGTTCACCTCAAGAAAATAAAAATGACCCGTATCGTTGTCGTAAATAAATTCGACAGTGCCGGCCGATTGATACCGCACCGCTTCTCCCAGCCGCACCGCGCAAGCAAACAATTCCCTCCGCGCCGCGTCCAACAGCCCCGGCGCCGGAGTCTCCTCAATCACCTTCTGATTTCTTCGCTGCGCCGAGCAGTCGCGCTCGCCGAGCGCAATCACTTTCCCCGCGCCATCGCCAAAAATCTGCACCTCAATATGACGGGCATTGGAAACAAACTTTTCGAGATACAGCGCCGCCGAACCAAAGCTCGCCTGGCTGATCCGCTCAACCCCCGCATACGATTCCCGAAGTTCATCGGCCGACGAACACAACCGCATCCCGATCCCGCCCCCGCCCGCCGTGCTCTTCAGCATCACGGGATATCCCACCCGCTCCGCCGCCGCGAAGGCCTCCTCGACCGTGGCCAGCAGCCCGCTGCCGGGAAGCAGCGCGACGCCGTTTTCCTCGGCAATGCGCCGCGCCGTGTGCTTCAACCCGAAAGCCCGCATCTGCTCCGGAGTCGGACCAATAAACACAATGCCTCGCTGGGCGCAAGCCGCTGCAAATTCAGCGTTCTCACTCAAAAATCCGTAGCCCGGATGAATCGCTTCGGCTCCTTGAGCCGCGTCGAGAATTTGATCGATCGACAAATAGCTCTGGATCGGGACCGATTCATCGGCTTGGCGGACGTGCAGGGAATGGCGGTCGGCCTGGGTGTAAACAGCAACCGATCGGACTCCCATCTGCTTGAGGGTGCGGAGGATACGGCAGGCAATCGCTCCGCGATTGGCGACCAGAACCTTCGAAAACATCAGGCCCAGATCAGGACCTCGACCGGAGTCGGGTTGTAGCCATTGCAGGGATTATTCAACTGCGGGCAGTTGCTGATCAAGCACAGCACGTCGATTTCGGCGCGCATTTCCACATACTTACCGGGTTCTGAGATGCCGTCTTCAAAGGTCAACTTGCCTTCGGGCGTGACCGGGACATTCATAAAAAAGTTGATATTTGGCGGAATATCGCGTTTTTCCAGGCCGGGCCAATTGATAATTGCTTTTAAAAAGCTGGCGCGGCAGGCGTGCATGTGTCTCTTTTCAATGGCATAGCGCACCATGTTGCTCTCATGTGAACAGGCGCCGCCCAGGGTGTCGTGTCTGCCGCAGGTATCCTTGGTGATGGTCAGCAGCGCGGTGCCGAAGTTCGACATAAGTCTAGTGCCAGTAGTCAGATAGATGTTGCGCTGCTCACGAATGGTATCGAGCGCGCTGTAACGGTCGGCATAGTTTTTGGCGTTGTAAAACAAGGTATCAACGGCTTGGTTTCCGTGCAGATCGACAATGCGGAGACGCTCGCCTTGTTTAATTTCGTGAATCCAGAAGTCCCCTGGAGGGATAATATGACAGTATTTATGGTCATTTAAGGTCGCGTCCAGGCTCATTTTAGATGAAATATCGCTCTGTAAGGATGAATCCGCGGCCATTTTCAGGCCGGGAGAGCCGGCAAGCGTCGTCCAGCTCCGGCGGGGGAACCCGGAGAACCGACAGATGCACCGGCTTCGATTTGTCCTCCGAGAGCGGATGCGGGATAGTGTTAAGGATCGTTAGGGCGTTCATTTCCGCGCGTAATTCGATGAAGGAACCCGGCTCGGAATTGCCTGGGTGAAGCGACATTCCCCCGTCGGTTGCGACATCTACGCGGCTGAAGAAATTGACGTTAGCGACCAGATCTCGCGGCCCGAGTCCCCACTTTTCAAGCTCGACCAAAAAGCTGTCGCGCCCGGCTTTGGAACAACCCCCGATGGGATCGTGCCAGCCGAGCGTATCCTCGGTAATCGAGCAAAGAATCCGGCCCATATCCGAATACAGGACCAAGCCCTTGGTCAATCGAGCTATGTGCTGTGCTTTCAACGTGTCAGGCATGTTGTAGCGTTCGGTGGGGCACTCGAAATTGTAGAACAAGGCGCCAACGTTCGCGCCGCCTTCCACGTCGGTGATGCGCAGGGCGGTGCCGCGCTTTAAGACGTGGGACCAGCTTGCTCCGGGATGGACGGTTTCTTCAAACAATTTGCTAGTGTAGCATCATGGTGCTTCTGCTGTTGCTCGGGTTGCTGGCGGATGAAGGGATGTGGCCTTATAACCAGTTTCCCAAGGACGTGGTGAGCGCGGAGTTCCTCGATCACCTGCGGTTGTCGTCCGTGCGGATCGCGGGCGGGTCGGGGGCTTTTGTTTCGTCAAATGGGCTGATCGTGACCAATCGACACTTGGTTGCGAATTGTTTGGCGAAGGATGAGTTTCTGGAACCGGCGGAGCGAAAGTGTCCGGGGTTATCGGCTAGCGTGCTGATCCGGATTGAGGAAAATACCAAGAGTGAAAAAGGGTGCGCGGACCCGTGCTCGGTGGTGAAGTTGTTTTCGGGCGCGCGATACGATCTCTATCATTACAAGACTTATTCAGATATTCGACTGGTGTTTGCTCCGGAATACCAGGTGGCGTTTTTCGGGCGGGAGCGCGACAGCGTTACGTATCTTCGCTACGGGCTCGACGTGGCGTTTCTGCGCGCTTATGAAAACGGCAAGCCGGCGGACACTCCGCACTTCTTGAAATGGAGCGCGGAGGGAGTGAAAGAAGGCGATCAGGTGTTCGCGGCGGGGAATCCGGCGCCGACGATGCGGTCTTCGACAGCGGCGCAGTTGACGTTTTATCGCGATACAGCGCTTCCTTTGACGCTGAGCCGTTTGGTGACGCGGATTCAACTATTGAAGGGCGAAAGTCCGACGTTGACTTCGCTGCTGACGGCTTACAAGCTCGCGGCGGGGAAGCTGATCGGGCTGCGCGACGACCGGCTGGTGGCGCGGAAGACGATTTTCGAAGGGAAGATCCGCCATGCGGTGGAAAGAGACCCGGCGCTGGGAATGGCCGGCGGGAAGGTGTGGGACGAAGTGGCGACGGCTTACAAGAATTGGACGCCGTTTGAAAAGTCGTATCAGATTCTGGAAGGGTCTCCGGCACCGGGGTCGAACCTGTTTCGCATCGCGCGCCAGATTGTTCGATCGGAGCCAGTGGATGCGGCCGTTTCGGTCGACGAGGCGATCGAAGTTCCGATGCTCGCGAGTTATTTAGAAGAGTTGCAGAAGCTCGGCGAAAAGGAGTCTCCGATCAAGAAGATTCTTGACGGGAAGAGTCCGCATGACGCGGCTGAGGCATTCGTGAAGACCAGCAAGCTGGGGAATCCCGGCGAACGGCAGAATAATCCGGAAGACGGGATGATCCGTTTGGCGACGCTGCTGGATCCGGCCGCGCGGCGGTTGAAGAAGAAGCATGACGACATGATGCAGACGGCGGAAACGAAGGGCACGGAGAAGATTGCGCAGTATCGATTCAAGCTCTTCGGCGCGGCGGACTATCCGGACGCGACTTCGACTCCACGAGTGGAGTTTGGCACGGTGAAGGGATATGTTGATCGCGCGGGAGTTCCGGCTCCCTATGCGGCGACGTTCAGCGGGCTGTACTATCGCGTGAATGACGCGGGTCCATATGCGGCGCCGAAGCGGTGGGTGGACGGGAGAGAGGCGTTGAACGTGGTGACGCCGCTCGATTTTGTGAGCACCTGCGATATCGGCGGCGGGGATTACGGGAGTCCGGTGGTGAATCGAGCGGGGGAGTTGGTGGGCGTGACGTTCGATGGGAATCTCGAGAGCATGCCGGATACGTATCTTTATACGAGCGAGGGGGCGCGGGCGGTGCATGTGGCGGCGCAGGGGATTGTGTAGGCGCTGGAGAAGATTTATAAAGCTACGGGGGTGTTGAAAGAAGTAGCCAGGAGCCAGTAGCCAGTAGGAGGAACAAAACATATTTTGCCAACTGGGGGGGCGGTGTAACGTTTCTCTTAGTGGACGGTATTGTTTTCGTGGGCCACTTTCTTAACGACATCCGCTACGCATTTCGAACTTTTCGCAAGTCTCCGGTTTTTGTCGCTGTCGCGGTGCTTTCGCTCGCGCTGGGGATTGGGGCGAACACGGCGATTTTCACGCTGGTCGACCAGGTGCTGCTGCGCCTGCTGCCGGTGAAAGATCCGCAGCAACTGGTGCTGCTGTGGGGACGCGGTTCGCATTATGGGAGCAACAACGGGCCGAATAGGCTCTCCTATCCGATGTATGAGGATTTCCGCGATAAAAACCAGGTCTTCAGCGGGATGTTCTGCCGGCAGGAGATGGGATTTAGTCTCAATTTTGAAGGCCGCACAGAGATGATTTCGGGCGAGCTGGTTTCGGGGACTTATTTTCCGGTGCTCGGAGTGGGTGCGGCGTTGGGGCGGGTGTTTAATCCGACAGACGATCAGACGCCGGGAGGCGAGCCTTATGCGGTGTTGAGCTACCGCTATTGGATGTCGCGGTTCGCGGGCGATCCGGGTGTCATTGGAAAAAAACTGGTGCTGAACGGGTACCCATATACGGTGGTCGGGGTGAGCCAGGCGGGATTTGACGGGACGGATCCTACACAATCTCCCCAGGTGCGCATTCCGGTGATGATGAAGTTGCAGACGGCCGAGATATTCGGTCCTTACGATCTGAAGAATCGCCGCGGGCGCTGGGTGAATGCCTATGGGCGATTGAAGCCGGGGGTTACGATCGAGCAGGCCACGGCGAGTTTGCAGCCGCTAATGCACCAGATGCTGGAGATGGAGGTGCTGGAAAAAGATTTCTCCCGAGCGGCGCCCGAGACGAAGCAGGCTTTTCTGCGCATGTGGATGGAACTGTTGCCGGCTTCGAAAGGGCGATCGAACCTGCGCGACCGGTTTTCCAATTCCCTGCTGGTGCTGATGGCGATTGTGGGGCTGGTGCTGTTGATTGCGTGCGCGAACGTGGCGAATCTGCTGATCGCGCGGGCGACGGCGCGGCAGAAGGAGATCGCCGTGCGCCTGGCGCTGGGGGCGAGCCGCGGGCAGATCATTTCGCAGTTGTTGACCGAGAGCCTGTTGCTGTCGCTGGCAGGCGGGTTGGCGGGACTGCTGCTCGCGGTGTGGATCGACA
>JBEKOZ010000148.1:0-9062 GCA_049521275.1 Bryobacteraceae bacterium
CCGAGTAAGAACCGAGCGCGGATTGCACTTGGTCACGAACTTCGGCGCTGTGAACGTCGTCGTTGATTTCGGTGTGCGGTACATGATCGTGCTGCTCGTGCAATGGCTCGGCAACATTCGCCGCGAAGAGAGGTTCGTCATCGGGAAAGTTCGCAACGATCGAGGCGGGCACGGGAGTTGCGCTCGTCACGGAGAAAGCTTCCTTGGGTGCAACTGGTTCTTGAGGTTGAGCTTGATTCTGACTTAAGCGCTGGTATTTGGAGATGGATTCACCGGGCAGCACAATCGGCTGATATCCCGGGGGTGGTCCGTAATCATAGTCGCGGCTCACGCGACTGGTTGGCGCAGAGCGCTGGAATCGAGAATCGGAGCCGCCACGTCCAGCACGGTCGCCGCGGTTGAAGCGATCGCTTCTTCCTTCCCTGGCTTCGCCTCTTGTTTCGTTTCCTCGATTTTCATCTCGAGGCTCGTGCCTTACTTCGCCAACAGTTTCAACGCGCGGTTCGGTTCGGGCCTGCTCGGGACGGTCGCCGCGCCCAGGCCGATCGCCGCTTTCTCCACGGCGTCCGCGACGGCGGCGACGGCCGCGAAAATCCCGTGGCGCGCTCGCCACATTGCCCGCTTCCGCGGTTGCAGCCATTGGTTCTTCAGCTTCGTCGGCCGCGCCGCTGGCTTCGCCAAACTGTCTCTCGCCATCAAGCGCAGGACCCGCGTCTGATCCGTTCCGCGGACGCTCCTCCGTCACCGCACGATTCGCGGGAATCGCTTCATCCAGGTCTTCATCTGTCTGTTCCAGATCCATAAAATCGGAGACGTAGAGGAAGGCGTCGCGTTCGAGGCCA
Source organism: Bryobacteraceae bacterium (assembly GCA_049521275.1). GTDB lineage: Bacteria > Acidobacteriota > Terriglobia > Bryobacterales > Bryobacteraceae > Palsa-187. The sequence goes on from JBEKOZ010000148.1 coordinate 843, forward strand.
ATATCTACAAAGGCCGACTGCATGCCTGGCAGCACGCGTGTGACTCGGCCTTTATAAATCGAGCCGGCTAAGGTGTATTCGTTTTCTCGTTCGAGGTAAATCTCCGCGAGTTGATCGTCTTCCGTGATCCCCACTTTGGTTTCGTGGGGGGTGGTCGATACATACAATTCCTTGTTCATTTCTACTCCGGTTATTTCACCGGACCAGAAGCGCAAGGCGGACCAACGGATCGATAGCGTTCAGCGCCGCTCCGGGTAGGAGCGGGCGCGGTCCCCAAAAGAAAGTACTTCCCGGGACCTACACTGCAGCAGTGAATTGTTTTTGCTCGTCTGCACTGATCGCGTAAAGCTTTCCGTCAGGTCTGTGGCCACATCTCTCTGATTCCGCCGAGAGGGCCGTTCCCCGCCTGACTGGCTTCAATCCTGTCCGGCTTCGACTTCTGCCGGCATTCTGCCCTCCTTTTTCGCGAGGGCCTTCGTAATCTTGTCTCCTGCTAATCTTGTTTCTTAGCGCCGTTTGCGTTGTCGCGAAAGGCGCCCCCACTTCTACCCGATTCCGTCTCAGTTCACGAAGCGGCGCATCCGGACGTTCATTACAATTCCGAGCGCCAAAAACATGAAGAGAACGGAAGACCCACCGTAACTCATGAGCGGTAGAGGTATTCCCGTGACCGGCATAAAGCCAACCACCATGCCGATGTTGACGAGAATGTGGAAGCTAAGCACAGCCACCACACCCATCACCAGAAATGCCCCGGCGCGGTCGGGCGCCGTTTGCGCATTCTGGGTCAACCGCATCAGCACTATAAAGTATAACAGCAGCACCGCTAAAGCTCCTACAAACCCATGTTCCTCAGCGAAGGCCGCAAAAATGAAGTCGGTCTGCGGCACCGGCAAAAACGCCAAATGCGTCTGCGATCCCTGCCGACTCCCCCAGATTCCACCCGACCCCACCGCAATCAACGACTGATTGACCTGATACCCGGAGCCTTGACGATCCGCATCCGGATTCATAAAACTCGTCAACCTTTCCTTCTGGTACGACTTCAACTTCATCCAGGCCACGGGCACCAGTAGGCCCGCGATCATCAATACGATCAACGCCTGCTTCCAGCGCAGGCCGCCTAGAAATAGACCCATGAGCGCCACCGGGAGATAGGTGAGCGCCGTTCCGAGGTCGGGTTGCGCCAGGACCATCAGCATTGGAAATCCGACAATGGCTCCCGCTTTCAGAAAATCCGACCAGGACAGCTCGCGCTCATGTAAATCCGAAAAGTACTTCGCCACCGCCAAAATCAGGATGAGTTTCACCCACTCTGACGGCTGAAAATGCCCTCCACCGGGAATCTTGACCCAGCGCCGCGCGCCCAAGTATTTTTGGCCGAAGAGAATCACTGCGATCAAAGAAGCTAGCGATGCAACATACATCCAGTGGATTTGTTCAAGGATCGCTTGATAGTTAACCAGACTAACCAGGAACATTGCACCGAGGCCGCCCAGAATCCAGTAAATTTGCCGGATGTGGGAGCCGGCAAACTTTGTGTGCTCGGTTGCACTCTGGATCTGCACCACGCCGAGCGCGCAGATCGCCAGCACGAAGCCCATCAGGACCCAATCGAAATCTCGGTAGGAAACGTAGCGCGACATGGATTCAGTCGCCCACCCTAGAACATCTTGGAGAGAAAGTATTCAATGCAAAACTTGGCAGCCCCGGAATCACTCGCAAGTAGTAGACGGGCATGTTGGGCTGACCGGAGGCGTTGAGCGCGTCCAGATCCACACCGCACCCCCGCCGACAATGCCCAGTCCCGTAATCACCGCTGGTGTGGAACTCATGATTCCGCCACTGGCAGCCCACGCTGCCCCTGCCCCACGCCGACGCTTTTTCTTCTTTTTCTCCGCATCGGTCGTGTCATCGCGCGTGGTCTCTTGTCCCTGAGAGACAGTGGTCGTAGTTCCCTTGTCGTCTTGCACAGTCACGTCGCCCTTGTTGGCCGCGATCTGCACCCGTCCGTCGACATCTCTGACTTGAAATTCAGTCCAAGTATCGGCAGCCGGTTTGATGGTTACATCGCCGGCGCGCGTCGTCAGTCCGCGAGAAGTGGTCACCCGCACCGCGCCATGCTCCAATTCAATGGTTGGCCCTTCAAATTTGACCAGCGAGTCGGCCAAGACCATGACACTAGAGCCATTCGATTGAAGGCTGGCTGTGGAATCGGGGCGCGTCTGCAACAGATCTCCCGAGAACACGGCTGCCGACTTCGGCACCACGCTCCCGTTCAACCAGGCAGCACCACTGGTATACAACATCGCCGACGGCGTCTCGCCTGCCAGCATCATTTGCGCCGGAAACAGGATCAACAGCAAGCCGCACACAGCAGACCGAAGCCTTGACTGTGACATGGGTTCGGATCACTCCCGCACTTATTGATTTTTTCCATCGTAAGCCGTAAACGGTTACAGGTCAATGCGTTTGTTCTTTTTTGTGCACTTTTTGGGCACCCTCGTGAACCTCTCTTCAGGGAAGCCTATGACTCATCGATTGGCTGAAGGCTTGGCATCACCGCCCAGCTTTGGGAGTGCCGGAATTACGCCCATAATTGCGAGAAACCGCGTGTTGTCGATCACGTGCCAGACCTCAACACATTTTCCCCGCTCGAACGAATGAAGCAAGACCCCTGGAGCGACAACGAATTTGTTGGTAGCGGGATACCCCATGTATTCTCCTTGGTGAGTTCCATAGAAGGTATAGCGATGCGCCACTTTTTCGTCGTCGCCGAAAATATCCTGACTATCGATTCTTAAGTTGGGAAACCCCCGCAGCAGATGTTGAAAATGCTCTCGTAATCCTCCAACGCCTCGCTTGATGTTACCGAAGCCGTGATGCAGCACACCGCCGTCATAGAGTTCCAGGTAGCCTTCCAGATTCTTCGCATTGAACCGCTCCGCCGCCAGTTGAACAGCTTTTACGTTTTCATCCCTCGGCATCCAAGGTCTCCTCGCACGTCAGTTCCGATGCGCCTCGGCGATATTCTACCAGCGGCGCTACAGCTCTCGCGAAAAGGAAAAAGAGCTACCCACGAGCATTTCGCCGTCAACGCGTTCGACTTGCGCCAGTGCCCACCGGTTCGCCTCGTGACGACCATAAATTCTCATCTTCAGATAATTGTCCGTTAGGGCTTCGGTAAAATCCGCTCCCCCCGACCGCAACGTAATCGCGTTCACGGTCCTGGCCACCAGCGACCGCATAAACGCCGCTTTCTTCCGAGACGCAATCTCTCTTAGCACCCGATTTCGTTCTCGCGCCACTGCGACGGCAACCTGCTTCGGAGCGTCCGCAGCGGGCGTTCCCGGGCGAGCCGAATAAGTAAACACATGCAGATAAGTAAAGGGCAGTTCTTCGATCATGCGCCGCGTCTCTTCGAACTCGGCGTCCGTTTCGCCGGGAAAACCGACCATGACATCGGCGCCAATTGCCGCATTCGGCATGGCCGCTCGAATCTTCAATATCTTTTCGCGATAATGCCATGGGCGATACTTGCGATGCATGCGCCGCAACACCGCGTCGCTCCCCGACTGCATCGGCACGTGAGCATGCTTCGCGATCCGCTCCGACGAAGCCATCAAGGCGATCAATTCGTCAGTCCAATCCATGGGCTCGACCGAACTGATGCGTAGTTTCTCTAGCGAAGTTTGCGAAAGAGTTGCGCGGATCAACGAAACAAGTCGATAGTCGTTGGTCGTTGGTCGTTCGCTGTTCGCTGTTCGCCGTTCGCGATCCATTTCCCCACAGACTTGTATTCCTGCTTGTCCTTCGCGAATCGCGAACGACGAATGGCGAACCGCGCGCAAGTCTCTTCCCCACCGCCCCAAATTAATCCCGGAAATCACCACTTCGCGATAGCCAGCATCGACGAGGGTTCGCACCTCGGCGATTACGCGCCCTGCAGGCAACGAGCGGCTCGCGCCTCGAACATAAGGAATCACGCAGAACGAACAGCGGTTGTCGCATCCATCCTGCACTTTGAGATTGGGCCGCGTGCGCTCATTGGCCGCTTCGAATACTGGAGCCGCAAGTAATTCGGTATGCGCAAAAATATCGCCTACAAAAACATTGTCCGGGTGCGACTCCCCCAAAAGCTGCGACAGAGAAACAAACCCCTCCGAAGAAGACGGAGAAGTCGCGATCTCCGCTACCTGGTGCTTGTGAGAATTGCCCACGACCCAAGTCACTCCGGGCAGGGCTGCCAACTCTTCGGGCGCGCGCTGCGCGTAGCAGCCAGTCACAACAATTTTGCAATTCGGATTGACGCGTTGCAATCGCCGGATAGATGCGCGCGCATCTTTATCTGCGCCCGACGTAACCGTGCAAGTATTCAGCACTACAATTTCCGCGTCGCAGGCCGCCCCGGCACGGTCCAATCCGCGCTCCAGAAACTGTCGCTCGAGCGCAGCACCGTCGGCCTGGGTTGCACGACAGCCAAAATTTTCTACGTAGAAGCGAGGCACCCTCCTATACTAAATGAGCAGGCGTCGCGACTGGACGATCTGTAGCGGGTAGATTCTGGTCTTCGCTAACTGGCAACGCGTAGCATCAAAAACTTCCCCATGCCCAGGAGGCGCACATGAAACGCCGCATTCTTCTAGTCGATGACGATCTCGCGGTGCTCCTGACGCTGAAGGCCGTCCTTGAACTCCACGGATTTGAAATCGAAACTGCCTCCAGTTCCGCCGAGGCTTTCACGCGCATGGAGTCCGGCGTTTTCCACATGGTGATCAGCGATCTGCGCATGGAGACAGAAGATTCCGGTCTCCAGGTGCTCCGGCGCGCGCGCAGCCAAGCCTACAATCCCGCCACCGCGCTCCTCACGGCCCATCCACCGTCTGGAGCGGATTGGGACCCGGATCGGTACAACGAGCGATCCGCCGGGGAACGTCAGCACCAAAAACATGAGAATGGCCAGGGTTGGAACGGGGAAACCGCGGACTCGTTGCTCATCAAACCGCTGGGCACTAAGGATCTCTTGCGGCAGGTGGAAGCCTTGCTTGTCAACCATGCCGACAAACAGCATCGCCGCCGAAACGCCGCAGCCAAGGCGCAGGAAGACGAGCGCCACGCAGGATGAGCGTCCTGCCGGCCCTTTCCCCTGGGAGAACCCGTTCGACGAGGCTCCTTGATTGCCGGAGATCCCTTAGTTGCCTAGATCCAGCAGTCAAAGAAAGAATCAGGCGCTCGCGACCCGTCGTCCCTGAAAGCACTCGCGGCAAAGCACTGGCCGCCCTTGCGTCGGCCGGAACGGAACCGTAGTCTCTTTCCCACACTGTGAACAGTTCGTCCGAGTCTCCATCTTGGCATACGAGTGCCCGCGCGGCGACTGTCCTGGGGACGATGCGCCAAGCACCGCTACTCGCTTGCCTTTGCAGTTCTTGCAACGCTTCGGCTCGTTCTTGAACTGCTTGTCGTGGAAAAACAGCTGTTCACCCGCCGTGAACACGAAATCCGTGCCACAATCGATGCACTTCAAAACCTTGTCCTGGTATTCCATTGAAGAGGCGCTCCCATTACGCGTGACCTGCTCATCACGGGAGACCCGAATAGGGAAGGATCCGGTTCACAACGTGGGCAGGAGATTTACATCCCCCTCATGCTGACCCCTTGGATTCGGCCCGCCATGCGGTGTGCATCGCATGGTTACTGATGTTGATTTACCGCCGACCGAAAGATCGCCGAGCAACTTCGGGAATTTGAGCAATCTCTCGTTTCGTTCTCGCTTCTGGTTTTGCCGTCTGTGTTATAACTGCTCTTGCGGGAGGCAGAACGGGCCGTCCAGTCTGGATCAGCCCGTTTTTGCTTTTGTCGTTTTTTCCTGCTTTTGTTCGTTCGTTAAGCTTTTATTTCAGTCTTGTTCTTTACGCGCTTTCTTGCGGCTGCGCTTGCGAGCCAGCGCTTCTTTTACTCGCTTCCTCTCGCCGGGCTTCAGGTAAAACGAGTGACGCTTTACTTCCTTGATGATGTCCTCAGTTTGTACCTTCCGCTTGAACCGTCGCAACGCGTTTTCGAGGGATTCACCCTCTTGCAGTCGAACTTCCGCCAACGGGACTACACCCCCCTGCTCGTCCTAACTGGACTTGTTAGTTATGGCAAGCATTACCCTCCTAAGTCAAGTGGAATGTGCAGAATTCTTCATCCCTTTCAAAAATTCAAGCGCATCGATAACTGCTTCTGCCGCGGCGCAAATGAGGCCGCAGGCTTGAGAAAAGTTGTAGGTTGCTGATAATAAGCGGGATAATAAGTGCCGCCCACGCTTTGCGTGTACTTAATGAACTGTCCTGCGGTGCTCTGGAAACCATTGTCGGTGATTACTAATCTTTCATTGTTGCGATTGAAGAGATTGAACGAATCCCCGCTTAGTTCCAAATGAAATCGCTCGCCGACGCTTATTAACCTTCCCAATTTCAGATCCAAGCTGGCATAGTCGGGCCCCGTAAAAGCATTGCGACCATAACCCGGCAAACGGTCGTTGCTCAGATTTCCATCTTGATTAGGATCGCCTGAAACCGTAGCATTCGCCGGGCGTCCGCTTCCATAGGTCATTATTCCGGAAACCTTCCAATGATCGAACACCGTCGCCGGAACTCCTTTGGCGAAAGGATGCGGCTCGTCAATCGCTGAAATCGTTAGCCGTTGCCGCTGATCGGTCACGCTCGGCCCGCGCTCGCTCTTCGCCGCGTAAGAGTTCTGTACTGTCACCGGTTGTCCCGCCACCAGAGCATCTTGGCCGTTGTCGATTGCGTGCGCCCAGGTATAGGCCAGATTGAAATACATTCCTCGCGAAGTACGCTTGCGCAGCGCTACCGTCATGCCGTTGTACACGCTAGTCGCCGCACTCTCAAACTGATTAATCGCTCCGAGTTGAGTGATTGGACGCTCAAGACTATTGATACACGGAGGATAAGGGCAGCTAATGCTGTAAGTCGTCTGCCATGTCGCAAATGACTCCACGTTATAAAGTTGATTTTGGAAAGTACCTCCCGTGGGATCGAAGATGGGGTAGCTGTAATAAGTCGGCGGTGGCAAGTTGATATCTCGCGCGCGGATCATATCCACACCGTGGACGAATAAATAAGACAGCGTTCCGGTGAACCCCCTAGCGACTTGCCGCTCAAGACTAAGGCTCGCTTGCTGCACGCGTGGTGTTTTAAAGCCCGGCTCGAAGGCCGACACTTCGCTGGTCGCATATTGTTGCCACGCCGCCGGTATGATGCACGACACTGGCCCCCTCGCACAATTCACCGCCGCGTTTGGATAAGCTGGAAATACCTGCCCCTGGTAATAATTCGTGTTGTCCAGATAAATAAAATTATCAGTCAGCCCGTTGTTGTTGATCAACGCTGTCTCATAAAGCTGGGGAATGCGGGTATAGAAAATTCCAAATCCCGCCCGCACCATCACTGGCCGACTGTCGCCGAATACATATCCAATCCCCACGCGCGGAGCAAAATTCATTCCATTCCATGGCATCTTGCCCGCTTGCGGCCATAGCGGATTGCTCAACAGGCCAGCCTTCGAAAATGTTTGCAGATCGTAGCGCACGCCCATGCTGAGGCTGAAATGCGGCGTTGCTCGTGCCGTATCCTGTATGAATCCCGCATAGTCGTTGCTATTCGGGTGAGATATCGGATTCCCGAAATTCTGTTCGTAATACCGCGGCACATCGTGCGCCCACGCCCGTAGCGGCGTTAACTGCAGGCCTTCCTCCATCGGCACGAACGTAAACGGATTCACCGAAATGTAATCGTAGAAATACTCTCCGCCGAAGAGCGACGGATAATAGTCGTAATCCCAGGTCATCATCCCGTCGATGCCGAACTTGAACTGATTTCGCCCGCGGCTCCAGCTTAGCGTCTCGCCCATATGCAACCGGTGTTCGCGCGTCAGGCGGGGCAAATTCGACGATTGTCCAAAATCCTGCATCCAGTCATAAATATCAGTTTGCGTTCCCGTGGTGTTCGGAAACAACTGTTCCAGGTCGCGCGAAAACTGCACATGCAGATGGCTCGACAGGCGCGGAGAAATTCCGCTCAACAAACTGAGCGACGCGCTCTCCGTCGATATGTCCTCTTCTCCATTGGCGCTGATCGCGTCAAAAGTGATCGGACTTCCCGGATCAAAATAAACGTTGTTCGCTCCGTAGGAATGAGATGCGCTCAGCCGCGCCGA
>JBEKOZ010000149.1:0-9029 GCA_049521275.1 Bryobacteraceae bacterium
TAGCCGGCCGTGGTTCTCAGGTGCGCGTGACCCAGCAAGGTCTGAATCACAACAAGGTTCACTCCGTCCTCCAGCAGATGTGTGGCAAATGCATGCCGCAACGAATGGGGATGAACCGGCTTGGTGATTCCTGCGCGCCGCGCCGCCTTCCGGCAAGCTTGGAAAACGCTGTGGCGCGCGATGGGGCAACCCGGCTTTCCACCGGGGAAGAGCCAGTCGGTGGGCCGCTTCCAGCGCCAGTATGCGGCGAGCACCTCGCGGAGCGGTTCGGCCAACATGACTTGCCTGTCCTTGTGGCCTTTGCCGCCGCGCACCCAGATGACGTGGCGTTCGCGATCCAGATCGGAAACCTTCAGACCGACCACCTCCGATACGCGGAGTCCCGCGCCATACATCGTCGCCAGAATCGCCCGGTGGCCGAGGTTCGTCGGCGCTTCGAGCAGCGCCTTCACCTCCGCCTTGCTCAGAATGACGGGCAGCTTCTTCTCATAGCGGGGCAACGGAATCCGGTCGATCTCGATCTTCCGGTTCAGCGTGTTGCGGTAGAAAAACCGGAGAGCGCAGACGGCCTGAATGTAGGTGGACAGCTTGACCCGCTTCTCCCTGAGCAGAAACAACTGCCAGGTGCGGATCTCTTCCGGACCGAGTTGATCGGGCGGCTTGCGGAAGTGCTGGGCGAACTCGGCAACCGAGCGGATGTAGCACTCCACCGTCGTCTGCGCGTAGTTGCGAATGCTCAAATCTTCGAGCATCCGCTGTCTCAATGAAGTCATGGGTGAAACCTCCTTACCCATGACAAGACCAAAACGGTCGCCTCAGGAAACACGCTCACGCGCAACCGGAGTTTAGTGCGAAGTCGAGAAGCTCGTCGAAATGCCGCTCGCGGCTTAGTTCAACCCTCCTTATGGGCTGTTAGCGGTCGTCACATTCATCCCTCGGGTTCGGTCGAACAGCAAGTTGAATCTTTCGCGATTGTCGAGCCGAGAAACGTGAATCGTCGGATCGAGGCTCTTTTTATTGACCCGACAAAACGAAGGTTGCGAGAACCCTCCGTCGAGATTTAGACCGTTGGCCTAAGGTACGATATGGTCCGTTTTCTGGAAGCGACCCCTGTCTTGACGGCAAGATGGGCAGCCCCCGGCCACCTTTGCGTACACTGGCGACGGGTTAACCTGGGGAGGAGACCGTCGAAAGCTGCCTTGGAGAAGCAGCTAGCGCCGAGGGAATCGAGATTGTTTAATGAGCATGCTGCTTTGCGTAGTCACATCTGCCGCCGTCTATCTAGCTGCTGATAGTCGCCAGTAACTGAGCAGCGGATTTCGCAGCCCAAGATCGAGCAGTTCTTTGCAAACGGCATCCAGCGCGGCGGCCAGCCATTCGAGCTTCTTCTCCGGGGTAATCATTTCGCAATCGAGAATACGAAGATATCACTGGAATGCTTCGCCGTTTCGCCCTGATGCGAGCCGCGAGGACGGCTCGGTTCCCCCGCGTTTCAGAACAGGCGACGCTGGAGCTACAGGGGTGCGCGCGGCGCTGGTGCGCCTTCAGCCGTCGGTCCATGGCGACGCCGATCACGGCTTCTCCAAGGGGACGCCGGGGCCCCGGGGAGCTGCCAAAAACCCTTGGCAAAGTTCTTGGAGCCGCAATGCTTCCGAAGAAGGTTATCGGCCTATGTCCCCCTGTTAAAACCTGATGGTTTTGGCGCATCGATTAGGCCTGGTAGTGGGCATTATCGGCTTTCTCTAAAACGTCGGCGAAGTCTGGGCAAAAAGCGAAGACTCGCTCTCAAACCACTTTCGGCGCTTCCTCCGATCGGCTTGATTTAGTTCGAGTCCCGCTTCGCTGGCTCCAGCAGCCAAACGTTGCCGGTAAGCTCTGTTGGATTGAATACGATCGTACTCGGGCCGACGCCAATTCCCAGCCCCGAGGCGCGAGTATTTACCAGCGCCCGCCGATTCTGGTGGGCATGGTATACCGCAAAAGGATTGCCAACCGGGCGCATGTCCGATCCGAGCCGCTGGGCCCAAATACAACGGAAGCCATCTCTCTCCGAAATGAAGAAGATCAGTTTGGCGTCGTGAGAGAACCTAGCGCCTCGCCCGCCGTCGATGACGCGGATCCATTCGCTCGCGGGCACCTGCTGTTTCCGAAACGGCGCGACATAGACCGATGATGAAACTCCCTGGAGGATGACCCACCGGCCGTCGTTCGAGAAGTGCGCATCAGAGGGCCTGATTTGGGGATCATCGAGAAACACCTTTTCGGTGAGCAGGTTCAAGTCCAGTTGCTTGATCACAGCTCGGTTCCCAAGAGGCCCCGTGAAGAGCAGCGTGTCCCCGTCGGGTGACCAATCCCTGGTCCAACCGTTATACTTTCCGGGTTCCCCCCAAATCTTTTTCGCGAAGCCGCCCGAGACCGGGATCATGGAAAAGAAGTCTTCGGCGATCGACTGAGGATTCGGGTAGTTGGTGAACAGGATCTTCGTCGCGTCAGGACTGAATGCGGGGCTCACAGCCCAATATCCCGCCGAAGGGATTTCCCGGAGGCCATTGCCAGTAACGAGATCCTGATAATACAGTTTCCGGTCGGCGCTGAACACTAACTTTTGGCCGTCCCGCGATAGAACGGGCCCAGACTCTGCCGTGGCACCGAAGGTTACTTGCCTTGGGGGCGCCGTCGTCTTACCGTTGCCATCAATCCCAATACTCCAAATATGCTCATCTGCTGCTTTCGCCGACAGCAGGATGCGTCCTGAGGCATCCGCGGAGGCGCGCGTCTCACTCCCGGTCCCGAACGTCAGTCTGTTTATTGGCCCTGTGACCGCAGTCCCATCCACGGAAACAGGCACGGTGACGATGAAAGCTGCGCCACCACGCTCTAGTGGGATCAGCAGACGCGGCGGATTGCCGATCCATTGATCGATGCTGGGCTCGACGCGCGGCGTGCGCCAGAGTTCAAACAGCTCGGGATTGGACTTCTGTACCTTTCCATCGATGGTGGCAACCCATGCGTTAGTCCCTCCATTCTTTTGCATTGCTGCTGCATCGTAATCGCCGCACGTTCCCGCAAAAAGAATCCGGTCGCCATTGGGCGACCAGACCGGCGACAAAGGGAAAAGAGCGCAACCAGCAGCAATTTGGGTGGCTGTGCCGTCCGGCAACGGCTGCACAAACAACTTGTCGGAGGTCATTCCACGGATATCATTGATTTCGCGGGGACCGGTTACGTAAAGCAGCCAGCGTCCGTCCGGCGAGAAGCGCGGCCGCCGGCCCTGAGGAACCAGCAAGCGAGCTGGCCCGCCAATCGAGGGAGCGACGTAGATGCCTCCCCCTTGCCGATCGGAGCGAAAGGCTAATTGGGATCCATCGGGGGAAAATGCGGGGTCGTAGTCGTCGGCCGGGTCGTCGGTGATCCGCACTTTCCCACCGCCATTCACCTGGCCCACCCAAATGTCTAGATTACTAGAATCCGCCCGATCGCTCGCGTAAGCGAAGAGCTTCCCGTCCGCTGAGATAGTGCCATCGGTGGTCAGGCCAGCGTCGTTGGTCAGCTTTCGAAGAGAAGCGTCTGCTACGGCCCAAACGGGCAACGTGGTATGGGCATTCCACCATAACGCCGCGCCAGCGCCAGCCAGGCACGTCGCAGCAAAGGCCAAGCCTGCCACCCATAACTGACGATTGGGACGCCCTGCGGGCACGCCGACGGTCAGAGTGTCCGTGGGCGCTTCGGAGGTCAGCGCCTTCATCACGTCCGCCGGCCGCTGGAAACGGAGTTCAGGCTTGAGTTCGAGACATCGTAGTATGACCGCTTCCCAACGCGAATTGAGCCCGGGAACATAAGACGTTGGCACCGGCGGAGGCTGAGTGAGCCGCTTCATGGCCGAGTCCATCGGCGTCTCGCCCTCAAACGGCCTGTGGCCGGTAACCATTTCGTACATCACAAGGCCAAGGGCATAGATATCCGTCGCCGTTGTGACCTCACCGTGCGTCAGTTGTTCGGGAGCCATGTAAGTCAGTGTCCCGACCAGCTTGCCGGTTTCCGTGAGCGACGCATCCTCTGTGGTCGCGCTGGAGTGTGCCAGGCCGAAATCGGTCACCACGGCCTTCCGGCCTTTCCCGGAGCCCGCAAGAATCACGTTGGAGCTCTTAAAATCGCGATGGATGATGCCGGCTTTATGTGCGGCCGCGAGCGCCTCAGCCATCTGGTTAACGAGCGGCAGAGCTTCGGGAAGTGTCATTGGCTCGTGAGAGCGCAGGCGATCCGCGAGTGTTTCACCCGTGAGCATCTCCATCGTGAGAAAGACGATCTGCATGGCTCCGTCGCGATGCGATCCCAGATCATAGATGCGGCAGACGTTGGGATGGGTCACGCGCTTAGCATATTGAATCTCGCGCTTGAAGCGCGCCAGTGCGCGCGCGTCGCCAATCACTTCGGGCCGAATGGTTTTCAGGGCGACGTGTTCGTGCAGTTCGAGATCCTCTGCTTCATAGACATCGCCCATTCCCCCGGCAGCGATGAAACGCAAAACGCGAAAGCGTCCAGCGAGTTCAATTCCTGTACTCAGCCGGGGAATATCGGCAGTGACGGAGCGAGCCCAGCGCGCACCCGTTGAATCAGCGTCAACAAGAAGTTCCACTTCGGCGCGCAGATCGGCATCGTCGGCGCACGCCTGATTCAGAAAGGCGTCGCGTTGTTGGGAAGGCAGGTCCACTACGTCCGCGAAAAGCTCTCGGATTCGCTCTTGTCGAGCGGTCTCCGGCGGCCCGCCAGTGGAATCCGATTGCATGGTTCGCCTGTTCCGGCAATTCTAGCGCAGATGATGGTGTCGCTGAATGTTGCCTGATGTGTGGTGTTATCCGCTAATTTCGTAGTAGCCTATTCTTGAAATAGGGATCCGACAACGGACCGCTGACGTGAGAAAGCCGAACTCACGAGTTATGGGCGGCCGACGGCCTCTCCACCTGTTACACGAACTACCTCAATCCGGTTCACGTGTCCACTCGGCCTTCGGGGTAATGCCGGAAGGACTTCGTAAAATCGGCACGCACTACATCCGCTCCACGCGTCACGACGTTGCCTGGGGTCGCCGAGCTGTTTCTCAAGCATCAGCAGGTCACGCGCAGAACAAACCCTTCCAGATTCAGATTTGGATGTGGCAATCTGTAGAGGCTGCGAAAGATTCTTGCATTCCGCATAGATGCTCCTGCTAAAAGCGAAGGATGGAGTGATCAGCCAGCGCGAGGCGGCCAGATGGATGGGAGGGACCGACCGCTGGGTGCGCAAGCTGTTGAAGCGGATGAAAGGCAAGGCGATCGGGTGGTGGTGCATCCGCGTGCTCGCTATTCTCGCGGAGTTCCTTTTGAAGGGACCCAAGACTAGGGAATTCGGCCGCCGAGTGGCCAGTTCTCTATTTCCAGTTCCCGATAAGTATGAACGGTGCCCAATAGAACGGATGCGACCAAATGGCGCTTTTCGCGGTGGACCCCTCAGCAGTTGGACGCGACTGTCCCGTCAACAGGGCGAGTTGCGATTGGCGGAGCGCTTCGGTTTTGGCGATTCCGGATTTCTGCCGCAACCGATACATCTCCTGCATCAACCGCGCCGTGGACGAGTCACTCACGCTCCAGAGGCTGGCGATGACGGCCTTGGCGCCCAGCCGCTGAGCGACCGTTCCGAAGCTATCCACCTCGCGGCCGTCTTCGTTGCGATTCGTGAACGCCGTGTTGCAAGCCGAGAGTGTCAGAATATCGACGCCGCTGAACAAGCGGGTCTTCGCTTCGATCTCGGCGAGACTGAACAGCCCGTCGCCCAGCAGCAAGCTTGAGTTCGCCGCCGTCCCCGGGCGCGAATAGAAATGCGTCGCGATATGGACCACCCGATTGTGCTGCCGGCGCAGATCCTGCTCAAAATTCGCACGGGTGAAATCCGCGTTCAGACGGACCGAACCAGGGACGGGAGACGCGCCACCCGGCTGCTCGCGAAAGATTCCCCTTAACTCCATTGGCACCGCAGGCAAGGTCGGGGTCCCTTCAGAGACACCAAACCCGACACCTTCCCACTCTCGTGAAGGGTCCTCGGTCAGGTTAGCCAAGCTGGCGGGAGTGATGATTGAATTGCGAAATGTCTTGACCAGGTAATCTTTGCCGTCGTGCAATGCCGCGATGGGGACGTACCGCAGCGTGTTATCGATGGACCACATGATGGTCTTCGCCTGGAGCGCATCAAGATCCGGACGCAAGCCTTCGGGGAAGATAATGCGGTAGAGTTCTTCAGCCGGCCCGATAGGATCCGAATCGGGGTCTTGCAATGCTTGCCGAAACTCGAAGATCTTTTTGTTAAAGACCGCCTCCGGGATCTTCGACGTGTACGCCCTGCGCGCCGCGCTCGTCACTAGCATGGCGACATACTTATCCGGAGTCACCAGCGTGTATATCGCAACCACATCGGGCCCGAGTTTTTGTAACGTGTCCTGCAATCCTTCGGCGTCCTTGAACTCCTGGACTCGCTTGGCAAGCCCAGAATCCGCTGCGAATGCTTTTTCCTGATCGTCGAAAAACCGTCGGAGCACCGTGTTGGCAGCGTCGAGATCCCGGTCCAGACGTGTGGATTCAGCAAGTTCGTCCGCCGTCAGGGACGCCTTGTCGCTTTTGGTCAGCAGCGCCGACTTCTGCTGGCCGAGAACAACGATCTGATTGACGATATGCTCGTAGCGGTCGAGGGCTTTCTTCTCAAAGTCAAGAAGCGTGGCGGCGCGCAGTTCACCCGTAACAGAGTCGCTGCGCAGGAAATCGGCGGCTTCTTTGCTCTTCAGGAGATTGAGTACTTCCTCCGCTTCCCCAAACCGGCTGCGTTCAATCAGCAGATCCGCCAGGGAGCGGTAATTGGACTCAATCTTCTTTTCGTAGCTACCGCGAAGGCTTTCTTCAAGATCGTGATTGTCGCGACGGATGCCTTGCAGGACGTTCACCGCCTGCTTCCCGAAGAGAATTGCGAGATCGGGCTGCGTCGATTGGAGCAGGCGCATCAGGTTGTTAAGAGTGCTTGCTTCCCCGGCCCGGTCGCCGACTGCACGCCGGATCGGGAGCGCCTGCCCGAAATATGCAAGCGCCTTCTGCCTTTCGCCAAGGTCGGAGTAAACTAGCCCTATCCTATTGAAAGTGGACGCCTCCGAGAACCGATTGCCCACCGCCCGGAGGATCGGAAGCGCTTGCTGAAAATATTCCAGCGCCTTTTGCTTCTCGCCGACATCGGAGGAATAGCGCCCGAGACTGATTAACGATGCTGCCTCGCCGTCCCGATCTCCGATGGCGCGCTGGATCGGGAGCGCTTGCTGGAAATACTCCAACGCCTTTTGCTTTTCGCCGAGTTCTAGGTACTCCTGCCCGATGATATTGAGAGCCGTTGCTTCACCGGCCCGGTCTCCGATCTCGCGCCGGATCAGGAGCGCTTGCTGATAATACTCCAGCGACTTAAGGTTCTCGCCAAGGTCGGCGTAGACATTACCGATGGTCTGCAGAGACGTCGACTCACCGTCCCGGTCGCCAACGGCATGGAAGATGGGGAACGCGCGCTGATAATATTCCAGCGCCTTCTGGTTCTGGTCAAGATAAGCATAGACCAGGCCTAGGTTATTGAGCGTTGTTGCCTCGCCGCCCTGGTCGCCAAGGGCGCGCTCGAGATCGAGCGCCTGCTGATAATTCTCCAGCGCCTTCTGGTTTTCGCCAAGGTCGGAGTAGAGCAAACCCAGGTTGTTAAGTGTGGTTGACTCCCGCTCCCGGTCGCCCATAGCGCGCGCGATTGGGAGCGCTTGCTGGTAATACTCCAGGGCCTGTCGGTTGTCGCCGATATCGGAGTAAAGCACGCCGATGCTGTCCATCGAAGATGCTTCGCCTCCGCGGTCACCGATCACTCGCTGGATCGCGAGCCCTCGTTGATAATACGCTAGCGCCTTCTTGGTTTCGCCAAAGTCAGAGTAAACGTCGCCTGCGCCATTGAGCGTATTTGCCTCGCCGGCCAGGTCGCCGACTGCGCGCTCGATCGAAAGCGCCTTCTGGTAGCATTCCAGCGCGCGGCGGTTCTCGCCCAAGTCGGAGTAGATGTCCCCCAAACTGTTCAGTCCAAGCCCGCGCAGGTACCTCTCGTGAACGCTTCGCCAAAGCGCGTCCGCCTTGAGGAACCCCTCAATCGCCCGCAGCTTGCTCTCCTTGGTCCCAATCCTTTGGTCCGAGATCGCGGCCCGCAGCAATTCTTCTCCCTGGATTCTGAGCAGGTCTGCCTTTTTAGGACTCCTCAGTGTGCGAAGCTCGAGTACATATTTGCCTTGCAGCAGGCTTCCTGGAAGGGCCTGCACTTTGAGTAGGTAAATCCCCCCATCCTTCGACCGGGCCGAAGCGTGCTCGAATCCGAACGCTTCGGACGAGTCCGTCGAAAACAACTCGCCCCCGGTCGGGCTGACGAGCGTGAGAACAATGTCCACGCCCTTCTGTTCAGCGACGACGTGGAAAAACTGGCCGGCTTTCACCTCGATCGTGAACTCCTGCGTTTCGCCCGCGCCGAGCTCGCGTCCGACGGGTTTATTGAGGACTAACGTAACCCGCTGGCCGAGCGCGACGGTCCCGAGTGCGAACCCCATCAACAAGGCGACGGACGCCCGCAGCAACATTGCCAGCATGGCGATCATCTTACCACTCGCTCCTCCGCGCGCTCCTCACGTTCGGCAGATTCCAGACGATCCGCGGAGTCCTCCGCCTTATTCTTTGGCGCGGCGCACACAAAGCACCCGAGTGTTGTGGTAGTCGAAGGCGCAGTGGCGCAAGTTCAGCGCCGCGGTGTGTAATGTACACCGGAACCACTCCCGCTCGGCAAATGGTCCAGGCCTGGCGGCTTGCCCGCGGTCGACTTGGTCCATCCGCGTGCCCTTAATTGCCGATCTGGCATGTGGCTATTACGATCACCTTGAATTTATAAGGATTGTCGCCGTCACCGAAACAGATCGGCGGAGACTTGATCGCTCGAACCCCCCTGCCGGC
>JBEKOZ010000150.1:0-9009 GCA_049521275.1 Bryobacteraceae bacterium
GATCGCGAGTTGCCGCACGGCGGCACGCTCAGCATGGAAATCGGCCTCCAGTACAACGATACCTACGGCGACACCGTGTTCAGCTTCGCGAACAATATCAACACTGTCGACGGCGGTTCTCACCTCAGCGGTTTCCGCAGTGCGCTCACCCGCACTATCAACGCCGCCGGCCAGGCAGGTGGCCTTTTTAAGGACGTCAAAGAGAATCTCACCGGCGACGACGTCCGCGAAGGACTCACCGCGGTCATCAGCGTGAAGCTGCCGCAGCCCCAGTTTGAAGGCCAGACCAAGGGCAAGCTCAACTCCGATATTCAGGGTTACGTGGTGCAGCTTATCAATGAAAAGCTGGGCGAGTATTTCGACAAAAACCCGTCGGTGATGAAGAAGATCGTGTCCAAGGCGATCGACGCGTCGCGCGCCCGCGAAGCCGCGCGCAAAGCCCGTGACCTCACCCGCCGTAAAGGCGCACTCGACTCCGGAGGCCTGCCCGGAAAGCTCGCCGATTGCCAGGAGAAAGACCCCGAGCGCTGCGAGCTCTTCCTGGTCGAAGGTGAATCGGCCGGCGGAACCGCCAAAGGCGGACGCGACCGCCGCTATCAGGCCATTCTGCCTCTGCGCGGAAAAATCCTCAATGTCGAAAAAGCCCGCTACGACAAAATGCTGGGGCATGAGGAAATCCGCAACATGATCACCGCCATCGGCACGGGCATCGGCAAAGACGACTTCGACGTCACCCGCCTGCGCTACGGCAAAATCATCATCATGACCGACGCCGACGTGGACGGCTCCCACATTCGCACCTTGCTGCTGACTTTTTTCTTCCGCCACATGCAGGAGCTGATCAAGCGCGGCAACATCTTCGTCGCGCAACCGCCGCTCTATCGCATCAAGAAGGGCAAATCGGAAAAGTACATCAAGAACGACAAGGATTTCACCCGCGAGATTCTGCGCCGCGCCACCGAGAACGTAAACGTGGAGCTCGGCGATAAAACGCTGCTCGAAGGCACGGAGCTGCGCAATTTCCTGATGTCTCTCGACGATTTCCAGCTCACCTGGCTCCGCCTGGAGCGCCGCCTGCGCGACGCTCGCGTCGTGGGCGTACTGTCGCGCACCGATATCGCCATCGACACGAAAGCCGATTTTCAGGAAGAGAAAAACCTGCGCGCCGTCTACGACGCGTTGAAGGCCGAAAAGGTCGATGCAAAGATCAGCCCCGACGAAGAGCATTCGGCTTGGAAAGTCACCTTTAAAGATCCCACCAATGCCGAGCGCTCGATCGATATCGAGCTCGCCACGCAGCCTGAATATAAGCGCCTGCGCTCCGGAGCGCGCGCCGCGGCGAAGTTCAACCGGCCGCCCTTCGTGGTGATCAAAGACGCGCATCGCGACCAGCTTCCCGCCTGGCGCGAACTGCTCGCGCACATCAAAGACGAAGGCACCCGCGAAGTAAACGTCCAGCGCTACAAAGGCTTAGGCGAAATGAACGCGGAGCAGCTCTGGTCCACCACCATGAACGCCGAGACGCGCACGCTGTTGAAAGTCTCGCTCGAAGATCTGGTCCAGGCCGATCTGATGTTCACCACGTTGATGGGCGAAGACGTCGAAAGCCGCCGCCACTTCATCGAAGAA
Source organism: Bryobacteraceae bacterium (assembly GCA_049521275.1). GTDB lineage: Bacteria > Acidobacteriota > Terriglobia > Bryobacterales > Bryobacteraceae > Palsa-187. The sequence goes on from JBEKOZ010000150.1 coordinate 1,630, forward strand.
AACGCCCTGGACGTCCGTAACTTAGACGTATAACCCGGTAGCTGAACGCGGCAATCACGATGGTGAGAATCTGCACGCGCAGAAAATCCGCCGCCGACTGCGTCAGCCAGGGAACCACGCAAAACAGCAGCAGCCAGATCTGCATCTCGCGTCGTTCGATCGCATTAGCAACCAGCACCAGGGCCGGAACCAGAATGATAGTGTCGTAAACCGGCACATACACGTTCAGAATCAGAATCGCCGCGATCGTTCCGGCCCACAGCAGCTCCTTGTCAGGGCCGGCGCGCAGCCAGCACCAGGCAACGACGGCCAGCGCGATCGCGACGATAACAAAAGACACCACGCTCGGAGCAAACAATCCGGCGAGAAACGAATTGATATCGACGTATTTCGATCGCCGCAGGATCGATTCCTGATCGGTGGCCAGATGGCGAAAAACGCGCAGTGTCTTGAGCCACAGTCCCATGCCTTCGACACCCACCGTGGCGAAGGAAGCGGCGGCCACGAGTCCCACGCTAACGCATAGACCAGCAAGCATTTGCCAACAGCGTCCGAGCAGGAAAACCGCGGCGGGAAGCGCGATCAGCGACGGTTTGTAAGCAGCCAGCCCCAGGATCAAGCCGGCCAGGAAATAGCGTTCCTCTTCAAACCAGCGCACGCAGACCGCGAAGGCGAAAAATGCGAAAATCGAGATCTGACCGCCAATCCAGGTTTCGAACGTGAACATCGGTGTCGAGAGCGCCAGCAGCAGGGCGATGCGATTTCCCCGCATCAGGATCAGCAATCCGCTCAAGTAGATAGCGGCGGAAAAGACCAGCCAGACGCAGTAGGCCTGCTCATATCTGAGCAGCGCAAGAGGACGAAAAATCGTGGCGATGCAGGGAGCACTTCCAAAAATCAGCATCTGCGTTTTGGGCATGGTCGGCAGGCTCGAATGCTCCATTTCGGTGAGAAACGGCGCATCAAAAAGCCGCGCCGGTTCATGCTGATTGAGGATGCGGCCGGCGGCGTAGAACTGCACGAAGTCGCTGCCCAGCGGACGGCCCAGGAAGGTTTCGCCTTTGAACCCGAAGTACAGAGACAAGCCGCATGCAATCAATGCAATGGCGATCCCGCACACGCCAAACGCGCGAGCCTCATTCTCGCCGGGAAGGGGACCGATGAATTGCTCCAGTTTCATTCGACGTACACCCGCTTGACCCGCGCGCTGATGCCGCATAGCACGCTATAGGAAATCGTCCCGGCCACGCGCGCCATTTCCTGCGCGTCGTTTCCCGGCCCTAGTAGAGTGACGGCGTCGCCAACTCGCAAGTCCTCGGCTTCAATGGTAGTTAGGTCCATGGAGACGGCGCCGACGATGGGCACCAGCCGGCCGTTCGCGATCACTTTTCCGCGATTCGAAAGGCGATGCGGAATGCCGTCGGCATAACCGGCTGCCAGAATCGCGATGCGCATCGGCTTCGGAGCCCGAAAGATGCCGCCGTAGCCGATCAGCGCTCCCGCTTCTAAGTCCTTGACGGAAAGGACAGTTGCCTTCCAGGTCAGGGCCGGTTTCACGTGCAGTTTCAGGGCTGGTCCACGGCGCGCGGGGGAAACGTAACCGTAAATCGCGTGGCCGGGGCGCACCAGGTTGCCCCAGGCGTTGGTGCGCTGGTAGGCCACCGGTATCGTGCTCGAAAGATGGACGTAACGCGGCCTGCCGACGGCCTTCAGAACGGCTTCGAAGCGGGCCATCTGCTGCTCGGTTTGCTCACTTTCATAGTTCGCCGAGGACGCGAAGTGGGTCATGAGGCCTTCTAAAGGCGTTGCTTTCACGGTTTTAGCAATCTCCTCTTCGGCGTCGCGGACCCCCAGTCTGCCCATACCGGAATCGATCTTCAAATGATAAGGGACTTCCGCGGTGGGGACATCGGCGAGCGAATGGATTACCGGCGTGAGCTGGAACTCTTTGAAAAAAGGGCGGTTCTCCGGCAGATAATCGGCCATGACCAAGACGCGCGCGCGAATGCCGGCCTCGCGGAGCGCCACACCTTCTTCGACGTTCGATACGGCAAGCCATTGAGCGCCTTCGGTTTCGAGCACGCGAGAGACTTCAACGGCGCCATGGCGGTAGGCGTCGGCTTTCACCACGGGCATGACTTCAATCGAGGGGCCAACCGAGGCGCGGACGGCCTGGAAATTGGCCCGGATCGCCGAAAGGGAGATCTCGATCCAGCTACGCACGGGCCAGCCTCAGCAGGAGATTTTCGTAGGAATCGGTCACGGCATCCCAACTGTACCGCTCTTGGACGCGCTTAATCGCCCTTAATCGCCACATTTCGAGCTCAGAAGGGGGCATAATCGAGCATAATTTGATCACTTCGGGCAGATTTTCGTGGGTAAAAGGGATTCCAGCGCCGCCCGCGACTTCGGCGTTTTCGGGGGTATCGAGGTAGAGCGTCAAGGCTCCACGGCCCATCGCTTCGATTAAGGCTGGATGCGTGCCGCCAACTTCTGTCGCGTGAATGTAGGCGAAGCAGTGCGAACCTAGTTCGCGGTAACCTTGGCCATAAATCGAGCCGGGGATCACGATGCGCGGATCTTTCGTGTCGCGAACTTTGGCGATGTATTCGGCGGCGTAGGGCGCGTCGCCGATGAGCGCGAGCTTGAAGGGAGTCTCGACTTGTTCGAAGGCTTCGCGGACGAGGAGGCCGTTGTTCTCGGGCTCCATGCGGCTGACGTAGAGAAAATACTTGCGGCGCTCGAGGCCCAGCTGGTCGAGCACCGCGGCGGTTTCGACCGCGCCGATTTCCGCGCCGTAGGGAATCATGTTCGACTGACGATGATAACGCTCCTGATAATATTCCGCGATGGCCGCGGCGTCGGTGACGACTGCGTTCGGCATCCAGGTGGCGAGCCATTCGGAGACGCGATACCAGGAGCGGGCGAGCACATTCCACTTCTTGCGATTTCTTTCGAGGCCATCCACGTTCAAAGCGACTGGCATGCCGAGCGCGCGCGGCATCCAGGTGAACACGGCGTTGGCGGCGTTGCAGTAGAGCACGGCATCGTTGCGGTGCGCCAGCAAATGCAGGGTGGAAAGAAAAGTGTGGACGATGGTGTCGAGATACTTATGACGGATGGTCGGGAGGTGTTGGAGAAAAACGCCGCGATAGGGAGACTCGGCTTGCTGGCGGCAGTACACGGTGACGTGGTGACCTCGGGCGGCTAGGCGCGTCGAAAGCTCCTCGGCGAAAGTTTCGAAACCGCCATAGCGGGCTGGAATGCCGCGGGTGCCTAGGATCGCGAAATTCAAACTAGTAGTTTAATCAGGCGTCGACACGAGTGTCGACGCGGCACGCAGGAGTGCGTGCGCCACATGATCAGCCACGGCCGCTGCGGGACGCTTTGGCCAGGGTTCTGGCGGAGGGTTTGGGCGCCGGGCGGCTGACCGGCTCATAGGAGAACCAACTGGAAATGTAATCGTCCTTCGCGGTGCGCCGGCGCATGATCTCCTTACGCTTGGCCAGCACGCTCCTCATATGCCTGGCCAGGAACCAGAAGGCGCGCAGCGAGGAATGTTCCCGCACCACGCAGGCGCAGATGACGACCAGATCGCGCGTGGTGATGGAGACCCAGTTGAGGCGGTAGAGGTCCGGGGTCATGTTCTTAATGCGCATGAGGAACCGGTTCTTCACCGAGTGCATGTTGATTTCCGGCGGCAGGGCGCGGCGATTACCCGGCAGCACGGCGCGCACATGATAGCCTCGCGCAAGCGGCGTATAAAGACAACGCCAGCCCATCAATTGCGCGCGCCATGCCACATCGGCGTCCTCGCGGTAAACGAAAAAGTCAGGATCGAAAAACTCGCCGACGATGGAGATGTCCTCGATCATCTCGCGGCGATAGAGCGCCGCGGCGGCGGTTGCGCCGAACACATATTCAAAATTGAGATAGTGCCCGTTGTCCACTTCCTGGCTGCCGCGATCGAGGTGGCGCAGCATGGGAGTGAAATAAATGCCGGTGGAATCGACGAGCTGTTTTTCGGGAAGATCGAAAGTGGCGCGGATGGTGAGCAGTTTGCCGCAGACCGTGCCGACCTTGGGATCGATCCGGCCGGCGTCGACCAGCGCCTGAATGAAATTGGGCAGCAGCAGAACGTCGGGGTTCAAGGTGAGGACCCATTCGCCGCTGGCGATGGCGATGGCCTGATTCTGCGCGGCCGCGAAACCGATGTTCTCGTCGTTGTAATGGATCTGGCAGGAGTCCGCAAACTGCTCCAGCAGATCCACCGTACCATCGGTCGAGGCATTATCGATGATAATGACCTCCACGTTCGGGTACTTCTGCTCCAGGACGGATTCAAGGCAGCGCTTGATAAATCGGCCGCTATTGTAGGTCACTAGCGTGACGGAGACTAAGTCGTTGTAGGCCATGCGATGTCAGAGATTTTAAGAAATTCTACTGCCCCGCGCCGCAGATCTCCCGAAGGAGAAGAAGCACAGACCTGCAAAACGTACAATCTTTCTATAAGTGGCAACCGATTGAAGGCTTCGGTCTTGAATCATCCGCGCGACCATCCGCGGAAAGGAACTGAGCACAACCGCCAGACATACCGCGCGGTATCCCGCTGCGTGGAAGTGCTTCGCTGCATACCTTGTAAGGCTAACACACCAATAGACCGCACGGCATCCCTCCGGTATCTGGCCGACGGAATGCGCGCCCTGATGGACGGCCTGGACGGAGGGCACGTAGGCGATCTGGTACTTTCGGACACCTTGGTTCAGATCGCTTGATCCGCTTGCTGACGCGCGCGGTTCGGTGGAGGGCACTTCTAGAGCTCTCTTGCAGTAGTCGACATCTTCAAACCACACGGGATGAAAACTTTCATCAAAGCCGTGGAGTGTGTTCCACACCTCGCGCCGGGTCATGAGGAATGCGCCGGCGGGCTGTTCGACGGGGCCTGGTTGATCGAGGTCGCGATCCTGATAACGATAGCGGCGGTTGACGGAATTCGAGGGCCAGAACCGGTTCACGCCGAACAGCTCAAAAATCAGAGCAGCGGGAGTGGGGAAACGGCGGATGGTAAATCCGGCCTGCGGACGGCCGCCGGCGTCGACCAGTTTTCCGGCGGCGAGTCCATATTTTTCGCTTGCCTCGATTAACGAATCAATTCCAGTGAGGAGATGCGCGTCCGGATTCAACAGCAGCAGATAATCCGCGTCGCAGGCGGAAATTCCTTGATTGACGGCGGCGGCGAATCCTCGATTTTCGGAGTTGGCGATGAGCTGGACCTGCGCCGCTTCGTGCACACGCTCGATGGTTCGATCGCTCGAAGCGTTGTCGACGACGATGGGTGTCACGTTGGGGGCCATCTTAATGAGTGCTTCGAGACAAGGGCCGATGACGGCTTCGGAATTGAAGGTTACGATGATCGCGGCAGCAGCCAGAAGTAGGCCCTCCAGTACCAGTCGAAGCCGGTCTGTTGCTGAAGCGCGAAAATCTCCCGCTCACCAATTTCGGTGAGCGGGGAGATTTCCTCCGATAATGCATTTTTTCCGCGATAGATGGCACGAGTAGTTTTCCACCCAGATACCTTGCCGCGCAGATAGGACACGCCTCTCAGATGCCGAAGCGCCACCAATCCCCAGAGCAATTGTCCAGCCACAATCGGCCAACGAGGTTCGCCGTTGAAATGCTTAACAGTCAATAAGATTTGATTGCGGGCAATTTGTTTCACTGTGTCGTTATTCCACGCCCCCAACGTTGCACTGCCCCGATGGCAGGCGACGGCGGCGGGGACATAGGCGCCCGGATGGCCGGCCAGGGCGCAGCGGATGCCGAAGTCGACGTCCTCCAGATAAGAGCCGAAAGTTTCATCGAGCAGGCCGATCTGGTCAAAAAGAGTCTTGCGGAAAATGGCCGCGGTCATGGGCGCCATGCGGATCTGGCGAGGCTGGTTCCAGACGGGCGCATCCTTTTTTCCTTGGCCGCAGCGCCAGGCGCAGGCTCCGCGGGAGATTTCGTCGAAGGTGCCGTCGATGATAGAGGGATCGGCGGCGCTGAGGATTTTGCCGGTGACGAAGGCGACCCCGTCGCTTTTGTTAAGGAGTTGCTCCAGCCAATTTGGAGCAAGGGTCACGTCGTTGTTGAGGATCGCGATCCAGTCCGCGTTGCTGGACTCGATGCCGCGATTGACGGCGGCGGCGAAGCCTAGATTCTGATCGAGGCGGAGGACGGTTGCGTGGTGGCGCTGGGCCAGGTCGACGGAATCGTCGGTCGAGGCGTTGTCTACGACGGTGATTTGGTCGAAAGGGCGGGTTTGCGCGTGGAGGCTCGAGAAGAGAGGTTCGAGGAGGTCGCGGCGGTTCCAGTGGGGGATGATGGCGGCGACGGTTACGGTTAGCAAGGGATCGCTCCCTGTGGTCGCGGCTCGGAAGAGAAGAGTGATAGCGCCGGCGTCATGAGAAGCGTTTTTTCACGAGAAACCACAGGTTATAAAACCCGTCGCGCCAGGGGTTGAGTTTGATTTCGCCGAGGCGCGACGTGTACATGATGGAGAGCTCCGCGAAACGGTGGCGGTTTTGTTTCAGGGCCTCGATTTTGATCTCTTCCGAAAAAGACATGCCGTCGGATTCGATGCGCATTCCTTTCAGAATGGCGCGGCGGAACACCCACATGCCGGATTGCGAATCGCGGATCCAACGCAGATAGAGAATCGACATGGCCAGCGACAAAACCAAATTGCCGAACTTATGTTTGAAGCTCATGGCGCTCGAATCGCGCACCGGGAATCGCGAGGCGTTCAGAAAATCGACGTCCAGATGGAGGAACGCCTCGAGCAGGTAGGAAATCGCGTCGGGAGGGTAGCTTTGATCGCCGTCGAGGGTGACGATCAGATCGGAGGTCGCGGCGGCGAAGCCGGTTTTGTAGGCGCGGCCGTATCCGCGCGCGTCCTCCTGAATGACTTTGGCGCCGTAACTTTTGGCGACGTCGGCGGTGCGGTCGGTGGAGCCGTTGTCGACGACGATCACCTCGTCGACGAACTCCGGAATGCGCTTCATGACTCCGTCAATGCCCTGCTCTTCATTGAGACAAGGGATGATGACGGTGATCGATTGCTGTTTGTACACGCGCTCCACCAGAATAGCGTGCGAGCGTATGATTGATCTATGAAGTGGTCCATTTTACTCGCCGCGTTGAGCGTGGCGCACGCCGGGGATGTGGCGCGCCCCGAATTGGCGGAAATCAAGACGGTCTATTTGTTGCCGATGTCGAATGCGTTGGATCAGTTTCTGGCCATCCGGCTGACCAAAGGCGGCGTGGTGCAGGTGGTGACCGATCCGAAACTTGCGGACGCGATTTTAAGCGACTACGTCGGGACCGGTCTGGAAGAAAAGC
>JBEKOZ010000151.1:0-11752 GCA_049521275.1 Bryobacteraceae bacterium
TCGACAACGGTGAGCTTGTCGATCGCATAGCCGGAGAGTCCGGCGAGGTCGCGTGCCAGCGTCGCGGGATCGCAGGAAACGATGGTCAGCCTGGGCGGTTTCAGGCGGGTGAGATGCGACACCACGGTTTTGCCGAGTCCCGCGCGCGGTGGATCGGCGACGACAAAATCGGGAGTCGCGGTAATGCGCGCCAGATGATCTTCGACGCGACCTTGCAGGTGTTGGATGACCACCCCAGCATTTTGCGCGTTCACTTCCAGATCGCGCGCGGCGGTGACGCCAGCCTCGACGGCGGCCACTTTTTCGAACTTTTTCGCCAGGGGCAGCGTAAAGAGTCCGACGCCGGCATAGAGGTCGAGGGCGGTCGCGCCGGAGGCATGGCCGATGGCGGCTTCAACCAGTTGGTCGATCAGGAACCGGTTGACTTGAAAAAACGACCGCGGGCTGACGCGAAATTTGCCGAACTTGGTGGGGTATTCGAGCGCGACGGTCGACTGGCACCAGTCGTAAAAAGACTTGGCGACGGGGCGGTCGGTTTCGAGGATGTTGACCTGCACGTTGGTCTCATCGGTGAAGATTTCAAGCGAGTGGACGAAGGTGGGGAAGCGGCGGTCGGGCAGGCGGTCGCGCATCTGAGCCAGGGCCTGGTTGAGGCGCGGCGACGAAATGGGACACTCGCCGTCGACGGGGATCAGATCGTGCGATGCGGGCGCGAGGTAGCCGATTTTTCCGGCGGCCAGATGAAATTGCGCGCGATTGCGGTAGCCGAACGCAGGTCCGCTGATGGTCGCGATCTCGCCTTCCCATTTGATTTTCCCAACTCGGCGCAACTGTTCGCGCAGAATATCCACTTTGCGCGCGAGCTGAAATTCGTAGGGAGCGTGCTGATAGTGGCAGCCGCCGCAGCGGGTGAACAAAGGGCAGGGCGCAGCGACGCGTTCCGGGGCGGGCTCGACGATCCCAGCCAATGCGGCGTGCATATCGCCGTCTTTCAGGTCGACCTTGACGACCTCGCCGGGCAGCACGAAGGGCACGAAGACCACGCGGCCATCGATGCGGGCCATGGATTCGCCGCCATAAACCCATTTGTCCACCTTGATCTCGCTGTTGATCTCGTTCATCGCTTCGCTCTTCACGCTCACTTGACCTTCCACTTCGTTTACGATGGAAGTTTCCCCCAAAAACCGAATGAGACCACGCGTATTATCAGGCATTCAGCCAACCGGCAGCCCGCACATCGGAAATTATCTTGGCGCGCTGAAAAACTGGGCCAAGATCCAGTATGACTACGATAGCATCTACTGCATTGTCGACCTCCACGCGGTTACGGTTTATCAGCAGCCGGCGGAACTGCGCGCGAAGATTGTAGAGCTGGCGGGGATGCTGCTGGCGATCGGGATCGACCCTACGCATTCGTCGCTGATCGTGCAATCGTCGGTGGCGGGACACGCGGAACTGGCCTGGATGCTGACTTGCGTCACACCCATCGGCTGGCTGGAGCGGATGACGCAATTCAAGGCGAAGGCGGCGGCGCAGGAAACCATCGGCGACGGCCTGATGCAGTATCCGGTGCTGATGGCCGCGGACATCTTGATTTACCAGGCGGCGATCGTGCCGGTGGGCGACGATCAATCGCAACACCTGGAATTGACGCGCGACATCGCGCAGCGGTTCAACTCGCTGTACGGCGACACGTTCGTGGTTCCCGAGACGCGGCTGCCTTCGGTGGGCGCGCGCATTATGGGGCTCGACGAACCGGACAAGAAGATGAGCAAATCCGCGCCGGGCAGCGGACACGCGGTCAGCCTGCTGGATCCGCCGGAGGTGATTCGCAAGAAAATTCTGCGCGCGACCACGGATTCGAATCCGGCGGTGGATTTCGAGACGGCGGGCGCGGGCGTGCGCAACCTGCTGGCGATCTTTCAGGCGTTCACGGAATGCTCCGACGACGCGCTGCGCGCGCAGTTCAGCGGCATGCGCTACGGCGATCTGAAGAAGACCGTCGCCGAGGCGGTGATCGCCGCGCTGGAGCCGATTCAGAAACGCTATCGCGAGATTACCGCGGAGACCGGCTATATCGCGCGGGTGCTCGAAGACGGCGCGGAGAGGGTCAGGCCGATCGCGAACGACACCGTTCATAAAACGAAGCTGGCGATGGGCCTGTACACTCCGTGACGTTCGCGTCGTACTGGCGTCTGGTGCGCGGCAACCGCAACTTTCGCCTGCTGTGGACCGCGCAGATCGTCAGCGAGATGGGCGACTGGTTCTACTCGGTCGCCATTTTCAGCTTTCTGCTGGAGCTCACCGGAAGTGCGCAAATGGTGTCACTGGCGTTCCTGATGCAGGTGCTTCCGCAGTGCTTCATGGCGCCCACGGCGGGGGTGATCAACGACCGCATCAGCCGGCGCAAAGTGATGATGTTCGCCGATTGGTCGCGGGCGGCGATCGTGCTGGCGATGATGCTGGTGCGGACTCGTGCCATGCTGCCGCTGCTGTTCCTGTTGCTGCTTCTCGAAACGGTGTGCTGGGCCTTGTTCGAGCCGGGGCGGTCGGCGGTGGTGCCGAACATCACGAAGGACGATGAGATTCCGGTGGCGAACGCGCTGGGTTCGGCGACTTGGTCGATGAACTTCGCTCTAGGCGCCGGGTTGGGCGGACTGGTGTTGGTGACGTTCGGACGAGAGACGGTGTTCATTGTCGATTCGCTGTCGTTCGTAGTGTCGGCGCTGCTGATTCGCGGCATGAAATTCGCGGAGCCAGCCTCACGCGGACAACCTTCAGCCGTTACGTTTCCACGACCTGGTTGATTTCTCGCCCATCGCCGAAGGGGTGCGCTACGTCCGCCGCGATCCCAAGCTGCTGGCGACGATTTTCGTCAAGGCGGGGATCGGGCTGGTCGGATCGAATTGGGTGATTTTGCCGGTGCTCGGCGAGCGGGTGTTTCGCGTGGAGGGGCATGGGCTGAACGCGACGCAGGCCGGAGCGTTGGGGATGAGTACAATGTTTGCCTCGCGCGGGATTGGCGCGGTTGCCGGATCGGTTCTGGGAGGAAATTTCGCGGGTATCAAGGAGGCGCGGCTTAGATGGACCATCCTGGCGGGATTCTTGATGGTCAGCGCGGGGTACGTCGCGCTAGGCGGGGCGGGAGCGCTCGTCATGGCCGTGCTCACGCTGGTGGTGGCGCACGCGGGCTCCTCGGCCTGCTGGACGGCGTCGACCACGCTGCTTCAGAAACAGACGGAGGACCGGTTTCGAGGCCGCGTATTCTCGGCGGAATTTGCCTTCATGACGCTGGCGCTGGCCGTCTCCAGCTTCGCCGCTGGATTTGCCGTCGACCGGGGAATCGGGGTGCGCACGGTCGCGGTTGCCACGGGGGTCGCGATGCTGATGCCTGCAGGCGCGTGGCTGATCGCGGGGCGGGCGTGGCGCGAGTAGTTTGACCCTCCCCCCTGCGACGCGCTATCATTATCTTCTAGATGGCAAACACAGTTTCATCCCTGAAGCGTGTGCGCATCACCGAGGGGCGAACGGAAGTCAACCGCATTCGCAGATCACGGTTGCGCCACCAGATTCGTTCTCTACGCCGCTTGCTCGAAGCCAAGGACCCGAAGGGCGCCTCGGCCATCGTGCCGAAGACGTTCTCTCTGATCGACCGCTCCGCCAAGTGGGGCATTATCAAGAAGAACACAGCGGCGCGGTACAAGAGCCGGATCACGCTTCGTCTCCGCAAACTCGCGACAGCCTAACCTAGCGTGAGCTGCTTCGTTTCTAACGCAAGCAGCGCCTCTTTGGTGGGCAACCCGCCGCCGAAGCCGGTCAGTTTTCCATTTGCGCCGATCACGCGATGGCACGGGATCACGATCGGGATCGGATTCTGACCATTCGCCGCGCCGACTGCCCGCGACGCTTTGGGATTTCCCACGCGTCTCGCCAGTTCTCCGTAGGAGATCGTCTCCCCGTAAGGAATGTCCTGGAGATTCCGCCAGACCGCGCGCTGAAATTCCGTGCCCGCCGGGGCTAGCGGCAGATCGAACTCCGCGCGACGGCCGGCAAAATATTCGCGAAGCTGCTTGATCGCCTGACCGACGGGGCCGCGTGAGGACTCCGTCCAGCCCTGTTCCGGCGTGCGCGCTTTGCCGTTTTTCGGAAAATCGATGCGCCGGACAGCTTTCTCATCGCCCGCGACGAGCAGCGTTCCGATGGGTGTGTCGAGATAAGAGTAGTTCATAAATTGTGATTCCCGTTCCAGATGTACATCGCGGCGTAGGCCCGCCAGGGGCGCCACGCGTCCGATTCCTTAGCGAAGTTCCGCAGATAAAGGTCGCCTGCCGGGAACGCGTCCGGTTCGCCGATGCGCATGGCGATGTATTGCGCGGTCCACGGCCCGATGCCGGGCAGTTTCGTCATTGATTCTTCGAACGTTTCGAGACCAAGCGACGCGTCGAAAGAAACTTCTCCGCGCACGACCGCCGAGGCCAGTTCGCGAATGGAGTGCGCACGCTGCTTCGTCAGCCCGATGCGCGTGAGGTCCGCGTCCGCCAGCGCTTCCGCATTGGGGAAAATCCGCGCGTCGCTAAAAGTCGCGACCAACCTTCCCGCCATGGTGGTCGCGCCCTTTACACTGACCTGCTGCCCGAGAATCGCGCGCACGGCAACCTCAAAGCCATCCCAGCATCCCGGCACGCGCATCCCGGCGTGACTTTGCACCATCGACTTGAGGCGCGCATCGCGGCGCAGGTGTCCGTCGACCCGGGCCGGATCGGCGCGGAGATCGAAAATGTTTCGCACGCGCTCGACAATTCGAAACAGAGCGGCGGGCTCCGGAAATTCTATTCGCAGTTCCAGATAATGCTTTTGAAAGACGGGGCGAACCGAGATGTATCCTGTTTTGCCATCCAGCGAAATCGTGCGGGAATACTCGTCCAGCGCAATCGTCTCGACTCCCGGAATCGCGCGTGGCCCCAGGAATCCGATCATGGACGCCCAGTTGTAAGGCGGCCGATAGCCGAGGCGGAAGGTGTACACGCCAGCCTGGCTACCATTTAGTTTGCCGCGCTCCCGCGCCGTCGTCCGACGCAAATCGCCCGGCGTGCGTCCGTACAATTTCTGAAATGTGGCGTTGAATCGCCGGATGCTGCCGAATCCAGCCGCCATCGCCACCTGCGTCATCGGCAGCTCTGTTTCGTCGATCAGCTTCTTCGCGAAATGAACGCGCCGCGTTTGCGCCACGGCGATCGGTGTCGCTCCCAGGTGTTGTAAAAACATTCTGCGCAGGTGGCGCGAGCCGAGTCCCAATCGCTCCGCCAGATTGTCGACGCTGGTTTCGTCGAGCGCTCCTTCGGAAATCAATTTCAATCCGCGCGAGACGCTGGTCGATGTTCCAAGCCACGCTGGCGTACCGGGAGACGTTTCCGGCCGGCAGCGGAGGCACGGGCGAAATCCCGCCTCCGCCGCGGCGGCGGCGGAAGGGAAATAGAGGATGTTCGAAGCCTTCGGCTGCGCGGGACAAACGGGGCGGCAGTAAATTCGCGTGGACGTAACGCCGATGAAGAATCGTCCGTCGAATCGCGCGTCGCGCGCCAGGCGGGCGCGGTCGCAAACTGTGCGGGTAAGTTCCACTGCTCCGATTATGCAGCAAGCGGCGGCGGAACACTAGCCGTTTTCGGACATCGTCATAATTCCAGCTTGCCGCGGTACGTCATTTCTTTCACGCTGAACTTGCACTTCACCTCGACGGGCCCAAGCCTGGTCCAGAACGTCACCTGTCCGTCCTTGATCGGCTCCGCCCGCGAGAAATAGAACAGCGTTCCCTCTTTTTTCACCAGCTCGAGATTGGCCAGCGGGATCGGTCCGCCGTGCCGGTCGAGTTTAGTGTATTCCTTCATCATTTCGAGCCGCGATGCGCGTTGCGCCTCATCCGCATCGGGATCGGCGAGCGTGAGGTCCCCCACCACGGCGAGGATGTAGTAATCCGCCAGGGCCTCCGCCGGTTTCATCTTCAGCGCCTCGCGTATGGGCAGCGCCGATTCCCAGCGTACGATCGCCTTGTAACGAAGGTCCGTCGGGTCGCTCGTAGTTTGGCTTCCATTTGCGCGCTGCCGCCCGGTGTTGGTCACGACTCCATTCCGGTTCATCGCGCCGTTGCGATTGGTCAACGACCCGCCGGCGCCGCCGAATACGCTGACCGCCGCCTCCCTCGCCCACGGCGATTTCGTGAGCATCGTTTGCACTTCTTCGTCAGTCCAATTCTCCGGTGTTTTTTCGTTCCAGAATTCGCTCGCGGGCGAGGCCAACAGCGGCGCTGCGGCAAACGGGAGCATCAGAATGTCGCGTCTTGTCATATAGGAACGTCCCTGTTGTCCATATTCGCACGGCATACTAAGAGGACATGGAATATGCGACGCTGGGCCGGACCGGCCTGCGCGTGTCGAAGCTCGGTTTTGGCGCATCGCCTCTGGGCAATGAGTTCGGCGAAACGGATCCGGCGGAGGGGGAGCGCGCGGTCCACTGCGCGATCGATCTCGGCATCAACTATTTCGACGTCGCTCCATATTATGGACGCACGCTGGCGGAAAAGCGGCTGGGCGCCGCTCTCGCGGGCCGCCGGGATAAAGTCGTCCTCGCCACGAAATGCGGCCGCTATGATGTGAACGGATTCGATTTCAGCGCTGCGCGCATCCGCGCGAGCGTCGATGAGTCTCTTCAGCGGCTACGGACGGATTACCTCGACGTCTTCCTCGCCCACGACATCGAATTTGTCAGTGAGAGGCAGATCATCGAGGAGGCAATCCCGACAATGCGCGGGATCCAGCGGGAAGGCAAAGCCAGATTTATCGGCATCACAGGATTGCAGTTGAATATGCTGCGCAGGGTCGCGGAAGCTGCGCCGGTCGACGTGATCCTGTCCTACTGCCGGTACAATCTACTGATAACGGACATGGACGACCTTCTCACGCCTTTCGTTCAACGGCGAGGCCTAGGGTTAATCAACGCGTCCCCTTTGCATATGGGAATTCTGACCACCAGTGGTCCGCCGCCGTGGCATCCCGCGCCGGCCGAGGTGATGGAAGCGGGACGCAGGATCGTTCAATGGTGCGATCAGCGCGGCGTGCAGGCGAGCGATCTCGCCTTGCAGTTCTGCCTCGAGCATTCTTACGTCGCGACGACGCTCGCCGGCATGTCGACCGTCGCGCAGGTTTGCCAGAACGTCGCTGCGGCGAGCAGCAACGCGGATCGGGCGTTGATCGACGAACTGCGCAACTTCTTCCCGCCTATAAATCGAAGCTGGCCCACCGGCCTGCCGGAGAATCAGGATCATGCCTCTTAAGCTCGACTCTCATCAACATTTCTGGAAATACTCTGACGCCGAGTATGGTTGGATCGAGGACCCCAAGCTGCGCCGCGATTTCTTGCCTGACGATCTGCACAAGCAGTTGCGGGCCGGTAAAATCGATGGCTCCATCAGCGTGCAGGCTCGCCAGACGACCGGCGAAACAGAATGGCTGCTATCGCTCGCCGCGCGATATTCATTCCTCAAGGGAGTGGTCGGCTGGGTCCCGCTCACTTCACCGACTGTCGAAGCCGATATTGAGAAATTCGCCTCCGATAAAAAGCTCAAAGCCGTGCGCCACGTGGTGCAGGACGAGCCAGACGACCAATATATTCTTCGCGAGGATTTCAACGCCGGAGTCGCTCTGCTCGATAAGCACGGGCTCGCCTACGACATTCTCATTTTCGACCGTCACCTTCCCTACGCGATCGAATTCGTGGACCGTCACCCGAAGCAGCGTTTCATCCTCGATCACATTGCTAAACCGCGGATACGCGAGGGCGCGGTGCTTCCCTGGCGCGACAATCTGCGGGAAATGGCGAAACGTCCCAACGTGTGGTGCAAGATTTCCGGCGTCGTCACCGAAGCCGACCACAAGCACTGGACCGAGGCCCAGCTGCGCTTCTATATCGATACCGCCATCGATGCGTTCGGCCCCAAGCGAATCATGTTCGGATCGGACTGGCCGGTGTGCCTCTCCGCAACCACGTACCAGGACTGGAGGGACCTGATGCATCGCGCGACGCAGAAATTATCCGAATCAGAACAGGCGGCGATCTTCGGCGGCACCGCGGCCGAAGCCTATCGCATTCCGGAAAAATCATGAGCGTTCTGGACCTGTTCAAGCTCGACGGCAAGACGGCGCTGGTTACAGGAGCGAAGCGCGGGATCGGCAAGGCGATGGCCGTGGCGCTCGCCGAAGCGGGCGCGGACATTATCGGAGTCAGCAAGACGCTGGAGTCGAGCGGCAGCGAAGTGGAGCGCGAGGTGACCGCGGTCGGCCGGAAATTTCGAGCTTATGCCTGCGATTTCGCGGATCGCGGAGCGGTTTATGCATTCCTGCGCCAGGTGCAGGCCGATGTCCCGGTGGTCGACATTCTGGTAAACAATGCGGGAACGATTTTGCGCAAGGCCGCCGCCGAGCATCCCGATGAATATTGGGACCAGGTGATCGAAACCAATCTCAATTCGCAATTCGTGATCAGCCGCGAAATCGGCAAGCATATGGTCGAGCGCGGAGCCGGGAAAATAATCTTCACCGCGTCGATGCTCACGTTCCAGGGAGGGATTACCGTGCCGGGATACGCGGCCAGCAAGGGCGCGATCGGGCAGTTGACCAAGGCGCTGGCGAACGAATGGGCGCCGCGCAACGTCCAGGTGAACGCGCTCGCGCCGGGTTACGTTGAGACCGATAACACGTCCGCCTTGCGCGCCGATCCCCATCGCGCACGCGCGATCCTTTCCCGAATCCCCGCGAATCGCTGGGGGATGCCTGACGATTTCAAGGGAGCCACGGTGTTTCTAGCTTCACCCGCTTCCGATTACGTCACCGGCTCGATTCTGGTGGTCGACGGCGGCTGGCTCGCCAGATAGTCGTCATCTTGAAGTCAGGCGGCAAAATATTGCCGCGGCATCGACGGCGCCGGTATGATGGGACTCAACTTAAGAACGGCCCGCGGCGTGCTGTTGGTTACGCGTGTCCGCACCAGCACCCGCCATCGCGCTTGGACCCGTCAAACCAGCCTTAGCCTCGCCGCCCACGCGCCGGAAAATCGATTTCTGGATTCTGGCCGGCATCGTCGTCGCCATCGGAACGGTCCTTGCCGGCATCGCCTTTGCGGGCATCCGAGTGGGAACCTTTTTGCAACCCACCGCGGTGCTGATCGTCCTGGGAGGCACATTCGGGGTGACCTTGATTACCACGCCGCGCCACGCCCTCGGTCGCGCCGGGCGAGCGGCGCGGGCACTTCTCTGGGAGCGGCGGGAAGACCGGGAAGCATTGATGGAGGAGATCGTGCGATTGTCGAAGATCGCGCGTTCGAAGGGACTCTTCGGAATCGAGCCGCTGATCGGACAGGCAAGTCAGGCGTTCCTGCGAGAATCCCTGCGACTGGCAATGGACGCGCGCGATCGCGCCGATCTGCAGGCGATCCTGGAAACCAAACTGCGCCAGATCGAGAAGCAGGGAGAAACAGATGCCCGGGTATTCGAAGTCGCGGGCGGTTTCGCGCCCACCATCGGCGTGCTCGGCACGGTGGTCGGATTGATGAACGTGCTCCGGCAGTTTTCGGACATTTCCTCGGTGGCGGCTGGAACGGGCACCGCGTTCGTTTCCACCATTTACGGCCTCGGTTTCGCGAATCTGATCCTGCTTCCCTCGGCGCAGCGAATGCGGGCGTGTGTCGCCGACCGGCTGGAGACGCAGGAAATGATCCTCGAAGGCACGCTCTGCCTGTTCGATAGTGCTTATCCCGCGCTGGTGCGCGATCGCCTGAACTGCTTCCTGCGTCCGGAGGAACAACGCCCATGAAGCGGGTTCACCTCCGGAATCCAGACCTGGGCCGTGATCGATGGATGGTCAGTTATATGGACGTGTTGACCATCCTGCTGATCTTCTTTGTCGCTGCCGCCGCTCAAGTCGCGATGCCCCGTCTCATCATGAATAACGTGGCCGCAAGGGCTCCGGAGCCGGTCCCCCCTCCGCCGATTCAGCGGAGTCTCGAATCGCTCGGGCTCGATCTGAAGCGCGGGCCGCGCGGCCTCACCATCAGCCTTCCGCAAACCGTCCTGTTCGCTTCAGGCGACGATGCGATCAGCGCGGAAGCCAAGCCTTTGGTGGCACAAATCGCAGCGATCCTTCGCGGAATTACGAACAAGGTGACACTGGTCGGACACGCGGACGCAGTGCCCATCCATAATCGACGCTTCAAAAATAACTGGGAACTGGCCGCGGCACGCAGTCTCCGCCTGCTGGAGCTACTCAGCCGCGATGGCGGGATTGACGAATCGCGGCTTTCCGTTTCCAGCTACAGCTCCTTCGAACCCAAGGAAACGAATCAGACATCAGATGGCCGCGCCAGCAACAGGCGCGTGGAGATTGTGATTCTCGACGAGATTGTCCCGTAAGGGGACGGCTGGCGATTCGAAAAGAGACTATGTAGCGGTCGCTTTGTAGGCCGCAACCACTTCCGCGGCCGTGCCTTGTTTGACCACGTCGCCGCGCTCGAGCCACAAGGCGCGCTGGCACATCATCGTAATCAGCTCGGCCGAGTGCGACGCCAACACCATCGTTTTTCCGTCGCGCTGAAACCGTTTGATTCTATCGAGACAACGGGAATAAAAAGCCTGGTCGCCTACGCCGAGCACTTCGTCGATCAGCAGCACCTCGGGGTCGGCGGCGATGGCTACGGAGAAGCCCAGGCGCACCGTCATGCCGGCGGAATAGACCCGCATGGGTTCGTTGATGAACTCGCGTACGCCCGAGAATTCGACGATCTCGTCGAAGCGCTCCGCCATCTGGCGGCGCGTCACTCCCATCATCGCCGCGTGCACGCGAACGTTCTCCGCTCCGGTTAAATCGGGGTGAAATCCGGCACCCAGCTCAAGCAGAGCGGTCACCCGTCCGTTCACCCTAACCGAGCCATGGTCGGGCAGCAGAAGGCCGGTGGCGAGGCTCAAAATGGTGCTCTTGCCCGCGCCATTCGGGCCGATCAGGCCCAGACTGTCGCCCGGCATCAGTTGGAAGGAGATATTTTTCAGCGCCTCAAACCGCGGACGCCGCGACGGCCTCAGCATTTCTATCAGCCGCTCCCGCAGCAGTTTCTGCCCGGTGTGATGAATGAAGGTCTTCGTGACGCGCTCAAATCGCAGGGCCGGCAGCATCAGATATGCTCGTAAAACCGCGATTTCAGACGCCCAAAAATCAGGAATCCGAGGCCCAGAGCGAAGCTCGCGGCCATCGTCAGGTTGACAATCAGGGAAGTTGGCGGCGCGGTGCCGTCCAGCAGGATATTTCTCATCGCTAATACCAGCGCGGCCACGGGATTAAATTGGTAAATATCTTTGTATTTTAGAGGAATAATAGAAAAAGGGTAAAAAATCGGCACCAGCCAGAACAAAACCGTGGTGAATGATTCCAGCACGTATCGAGTGTCGCGGACGTAAACATTAATGGCGCTGGATCCCAGTGCCAGGCCGCACACAAAGGCGACGTAAAGCGCCCAGATCAATGGCAGCCAGAGCCAATAGCGGTTCGGGCGCCGGCCAAAAGCGACGGTCAGCAACAGCAGCAATGCGATTTGAATCAGCAAGTGCACGCAATTGGAAAGAACCGCCGCGATCGGCACTACCTCGCGAGGCACCGGGACCCGCTTGATCAGGCTGGCGTTGCTGACAATCGACGTCGCGCCGCTCATCAGTGCG
>JBEKOZ010000152.1:0-14432 GCA_049521275.1 Bryobacteraceae bacterium
GCGTAGCCGCCGGGTTGGTCGACACGATCGAGACGGGCGAGCATCAGGTTGACGAGCTGGCGCCAGGGTTCGTGCGGGTTGCGATCGACTGCTTTGTGGGCCAACTGCGGGCCGAGAATTTCGCTCAGGAGGGCGATGCGCGCGCGCAGAATGGCGGGGACGGGGACTTCGGATTCGGCGAGGCTGAGGCTCGCGCCGAGCTTGCGCATACGATCGCGCGCGACGGCGAGGGCGTTGTGGCGGAGGAGCACGAGGGTGCGCGCGGTGACTTCGGGCGTGACCAGGGGATGGCCGTCGCGGTCGCCACCGACCCAGCTTCCGAAGGCCAGGCGCGGGAGATTGGGCGGAGGCGTGCCGAATTCGGCCGACCAGGAATGCTGGAAGCGCTGATCGAGCAGTTCGACGACGTCGGGAAAAACCCAGCGGAGGTAATGGAGGACGCCCTGCACTTCGCTTTCGACCTCGGGACGCTCCGCGCGAATTTCGCCGGTGCGCCACAGGCGTTCGAGGGCAGCTTTGAGGCGGCGGCGAAAGATGGCGGCTTCGACTTCGGTGAAGCGGCGGTTGTCGCGCTCGACTAATAAAAGATAGATGGCGCGATGATGTTCGAGGACGGTGGCGCGTTTAGCCTCGGTGGGATGCGCGGTGAGGACGGGTTCGACGGAGACGTTCTCGATGGCGGCGCGCAGGGCGGATTCGGAGAAGCCGCGCTGGTGGAGGTCGGCGAGGTTATAGAGCCAGAGGCCGGGCTCGCCTTCCTGGCGGCGGGGATCCTCGGCGCGGCGCCGGAACTGATTGGCGGTGTTCTCCTCGACGATGTCGAGCAGCTGAAAGACGATGGAAAGGGCCTGGCAGTATCGCGCGGGGAGGGCGGCCGGCCGCGGCGGATCGCCTCCGAAACAAGAGCGTAAAAAGGCGGCGAGATCCGGGTCGCCTTCTTCTTCGAGCATTTCGGAGAAGAGGCCGCGGATCTCGTTGAAGTCATCTGTCCACTTGGAGAAGCCCTCGCGCAAAGAATCTGCCGGGCGAGGGATCATTTCACCGTAAAGGGGACGGTGGCGATGACGTTCTCCCATTCCATTTTTAGGTCGCCTCCGTTACCGGCTTTGTGGAGGAGCGAGATTTTGAGGGTCTCGATGGGGGCGGCGGGCTTGGAGATGGTCATGGGGACGCGGCCGAGATCCTGGTCGGCGTGATATTCCAGGCCCCACTGTTTGGTCTGCTTGTTAATGATGAGCTGCCAGGGTTTCACGTTAACCAAAACGAAGACGGTGTAGTCGCCCTTGGGGACATTCAGGCCGGCGATGGTCAGGTCGGCATCGGTGTGGAGGGCGGTGGCTTCGTCGGCGCCGGCGCGCCAGACGGGGTAATTGGGGTCCTTACTGATGCGGCCGTCGGGGCTGAACATCTGGCGGCCGCGCAAAGAGGGGGCGGAATATTTGATCGAGATGGTTTTGCCGCCGATGGTGACGGAAGTGGCTGCGGAGGGGCTCTGTGGATTGCCGGCGAAGGATAGGGCCGCACAGGTCAGCAGCGTGGCTGAAATCAGGGTCGATTGGGTCATGAGTCGAGTATATACCGCCGGATTGTTAGTCTGGATTATGCGTCTTCTGAGCATCGTGGCGATGGCGACACTGCTCGCCGGGCAGGATGAGCCCAAATTCGCGGTGCGGTCCAATCTGGTGTTCCTGCCGACCCGGGTTCAAGACAAAAAGGGTGAGACCATTTACGGACTAACGCCGGAGCAGTTCATCGTGGAAGACAACGGCGTGCGCCAGGCCGTGAATATCGACGAGGATCCGGAGTCTTCCGGCTTGTCGCTGGTGGTTGCCGTGCAGTGCAGTAGGTCGGCGGAGCTGGAGCTCAAGAAGCTGAAAGGGCTCGGCGCGATGATCGAGGCGATTACGGGCGGCGCGCCGCATGAGGTCGCCGTGCTGGCTTATGGCGCCGAACCGTACGTGCTCGGCGATTTTTCGCGCAGCAGCGTCGAGACGCGGATCGCGCTGACCAAGCTGAGGGATTGCTCGAGCCGCTTCGCGGCCACCATCGATACGGTCGATTTCGCCATCCACATGCTGGACCACAGCCGGAATCATTACCGCCGCGCGATTCTGCTGATCGGCGAGACGCGCGACCACGGAAGCAAAGCGAAGCTCCAGGAAGTGGTGGCGGAGTTGGGAGTCACCGACACGGTGATTTATTCGGTGGCGTTTTCCCCGGCGCGGGACGAGGTGCTGGACGATATGCGCCACGCCAACGATGCCTATAACCCCGATCCGCCCAAGCCGCCTCCGCCGAAACCGCCTCCGCTCGAGGATTCGAAACCGGGAATGACGTCGGCGGAACGGCCGCCTCTGATCAATTGGCCACCGGAGCTGGTGATGATTGTCAATGCGCTGAAGCGGAATTCAGCTTCGGAGCTGGCTTCGCTTTCGGGCGGAGAATACGTGAACTTCACGACGCAAAAGGGTTTCGACGCGAGCCTGCAGCGCATCGCGAACCAGATCCACAATTACTATCTGCTCAGCTTCAAGCCGACGGCTGACGACAAGTGGAGCCTGCATACCTTGAAGGTCCGGGTGCCCGAATATCCCAATGCGGTGATCCTTACGCGCAAGAATTATTGGTCTGGAACTCTCGATTCGTCTGGTGCGGACAAAGTCGCCAAGTGATCGCTCCCTGCGGTCGCGGCTCGGTAAGCAATTGATTTCACATCACCCGAATATTTCACATCATCCCGATTCTGAGCCGCGACCACAGGGAGCGATCTCAACGGTTTGCAAGCCAGTAATAGAGGCTTCGGATATACTAGCCCTGCGAGGTGCGCATGCTGGTCCTGAGCGGAATGATGTTCGGTCTGGGGCTCTGGTTTGTGGTGCGCTGCGTTTTGATCGGGATTTATACCGTCGATCAGAACGAGCGCGCGGTGAAGACGGTTTTCGGGCGCGTGCAACGGGCGCCAGGCGGCAAGACAACGCTCGACGATCCGATTTCAGAAGGGCTGCGGCCGGACGAGCGGGACCGTTACGTTTATCCGCAGGTGCGGGTGATTCCTCCGGGCGGACCTTATTTCAAAATGCCGTGGGAGAAGATTTACAAGATCTCCATCGCGACCACCACGATGAATATGGCGGTCGATCTCGAAGACCCGCGGGCCAACAATAACGGAGCGCTGCTGGAGGCGGTGACCAAGGATCAACTCAATACGGGGCTGACTGGGCAGATCCGGTACCGGGTGAGCGAAGCGAATCTGTACGCGTTCATCTTTGGAATCAAGAAACCGATGGTGCACGTGATGGCCTATTTCGTGTCGGTTCTGCGGCAGAAGATCGCGAGCTTTGAAGCGAAGCCTCTTCCCGTAAGCGCGAGCGATCCCGAGAAAGGCGCTGCGGTGGCCGGGATTTCGATCAACGACCTGCGCAAGAATCTGCGCGATTTGAATGAGTACATGGATCAGGAATGCGTCTCGACGCAGGCTCGCTATGGCGTCGTGTTCGATGCGTCGCTGATCACCGGAATCGATCCGCCACCCGAGGTGGAATCGGCGCTGGCGGCGATCAATACCGCGTATAACCAGGTGTCGAGCGACGTCAGCCTGGCGCACGCGGGGGCGGATCAAAAGATCGTGCAGTCGCGCAGGGCGGTGGAGATCGAGACGCTGAAGGCCCAGGCGGAAGTGGAGCCGCTGCGGATGATGGCGCTCGAGCTCGCCGACTTGAAGAAGCAGGGGCCAAACGTACTGGATGTTTACATTCGCAACGTGAAGCTGGCGCTGCTGGGCAAGGCGCAGCAGATTTTCATGGGTGTGCGGGAGAAGGAGGCACGGTCATGATGGACGTCCTGATCGGAGTTGGCGCGACGTTTCTGGGGATGCTGCTGCTCGAAGTGATCGTGCTCGGCCTGGCGAGGTTTTTCGGGCTGTATACGATCGTGACGGAGCGGACCTGCCGGGTGTATCTGTTGTTCGGCAAAGTGGTCGGGATGATTTCCGAGCCGGGGCTGCACTTCCTGCCGGCGGTGTTGGGCGTGAAGGCCTTTGTGGTGAATTTTTTCGGCAAATGCTACGTGCTGGATCTGCGGCTCGACCAGGAGTATCTGCGGAGCCAGCCGGTGAACTCGGAGGAAGGCGCGCCGATGGGGATCGGCATCTGGTACGAGATGCAGATCAGCGACGCCGTGTCGTTTCTGTTCAAGAATACCGATCCGCGCGGGTCCCTGCGCGCGAATGTGAGCAATGCGACGGTGCGGTGCCTGAGCAATATGCCGCTCGAACAGATGCTTGAGACCAGGCATCAGATGAGCCAGACGGTGCGGGCGGAGGTGTCCGAAAAATCGGTGGCGTGGGGGTATAAGTTGGGGTCGGTTTATGTGCGCAAGGTGCATTTCCGGGACGCGGGGATGATCAAGCAGATTGAGGAGAAGGTAGTGAACCGGCTGCGGCAGGTGACCTCGGCGATCAAGCAGGATGGCGCGAACCAGGTGAGCATCATTACCAGCTCAGCGGAGCGGGAGGCGGCGGTGGAACTCGCCAAGGCGGCGGTGGTGCGGCCGAATATGATCGGGACCGCGTTGAAGGAGATTTCGGGCGATCCGGAGGTTGCGGATGCGCTGTTCGACCTGCTGGAGACGCAGAGGATTCTGAATAGCAGTCCAAAGTTAACCTTATTTATGAATGGGGCTGAGGGAAGGTTGGTGGCGGAGTTGCTGGCGGCCGCGCCGGACGGGGGTCCTCCGGTGTTGCCCGCGAGGTAACGTGGCGCGAGCTTTAGCTTGCAGCATCGGCTTCAGCCGATGTCCGGCAAAAAAGCGAAGACGCCGGCTGAAGCCGACGCGGCAGACTAAAGTCCGCGCCACCTACTTCAGGCGGCTGCCGCCAAATCGGGGCCCCCACCCTACCGGACTGATAATGAACGATGCGATTATACGGAACGAAACCCACCCCGTGGCGCATCATACTAAGGTACGGCGGATTGCCGCTACACACCGTGGGGTATTCTTAACCTAGAGGGATCATGAATTTACGGCGAAACAAATTCCTATTTTCTGCGACCGCGTTGGCGGTATTCGGTCTGTCTGCTGTTGGTCAGACCCAGGACACGAGCGGGGACGTCTTACTGAACGGGAATTTTCAGTTCCGACACGTTGCGGTGACCAATACAGACGCGGATGACAATCCGACGGAAGTGACGGCAACCTACGGCACGATCCTGTTCAATTCCAATGGAACCTACACCATCAACGGCACGCAGGTGGACAATACCGTCGCGAGCGGCGCGCCCCAGCCTTACAGCGCGAGCGGAACGTTTGCGATCGGGTCCAACGGAACGGGCTGGATTTCGAGTCCCCTGTACCCGACCGATACCACCGGCTTTCTTTATGAGTATGGAGCAGTGTCGCAAGGCGTGTTCACCGGCAGCATGACGGAATCGGGCGGGTCTGCCAACACTCCCAATCTCTATGACCTCTTTATTGCGATCCCGGCTGGATCTGCCGCCAACCTGACGTCGGTCTATCAGACGGGGTTGCTCGACTTCGAGGGCGGCGGCAGTTCGGCGATCAATAACGCGCTCTTCAACCTGAGTCCAAACGGAAGCGGAGGGCTGGGCACGATTACGCTCAGCGGGCAGGCGTCCAACTCCAACCAAACGAGCATCACCCAGACGATTACGGGCGCCACTTATGCCAGCAACAGCGACGGAAGCGTGACCTTGACCGTTCCAGTGCCGTCCGGCGCGACCGCGGCCAGTGCTTTATTCACCGGGACCAAGACGATGTTTGCGTCGGCGGACGGGAACTTTGTTCTGGGCTGGACCGCGAACGGTTACGACATTTTCTTCGGCGTGAAGGCGCTGGCGGCCGGATCCGGAGCCAATAGCATCAGCCAGGGCTTGTATTTCACGGCTGCTTTGGAAGACGCGGCTTATGAAGGCGGATGGGGAATGGATGCGTATTATGGATCGGAATACAACACCGGCAATTCGCCCAACGGGGATGGAATCATCCATCAACGGTTGAATGCCTATCTCATTTACGGCGCCTACGCCGAGGACTACGGCACGGACGATTCTCTGCTGGTGAACTCCGATGGATCCGCCACCGACTATTATTACAACTACTTTTTCGGGGCCGGGGGGTCGGCATACGTCGGCATCGGGTTTGGCGGGTATTACTCGCTGGTGGTAGGTTTGCATACCGCGAACTTTTCAGGAACGGGCGTCTATATCAACCCCGTGATGGTTTACAACGCCGCGAGCTATCAGCCGGTGACGGCGGCACTTGCTCCGGGCGAGCTGATTACGTTATTCGGAACCAATCTCGCTTCGACGACGACGGCTATTCAGGGCGGCCAGCCGGCGCCGACTACGAACTTGGGCGGGGTTTCCGCGACCATCGACGGCTTTCCGTGCCCGGTTTTCGCGGTGAGTCCCGGGCAGGTCTCGATCATTGTGCCGTATGAGCTGGACACTCTCTCGACGCCGTTCGCCAATATTCAATTGACGAACAACGGGGTCCAGTCGAACGTGGTGCAGATGTATTACCAAACCTCCGCGCCGGGAGCATTTTCGCAAACCGAGAACGGGCTCGGGTTTGCCGCCGTGCGGGACGCAACTACGGGAGCACTGATCGATCAATCCAACGGGGCGCAAGCGAACGAATACCTTTCGATTTATCTGACGGGTTTGGGCACGGTGACGCCAACGATTGCCGATGGAGCCGTTCCGGGGAGTACGCTGAGCTACTCCGACGAATATAATCTCGGCAATCTGAAAGTCCTGTTTAACGACTACAACCCGGACCTCGCGAACGGAACCGGTAACGCGGGCACCATTCAGTTTGCGGGGCTCACTCCGGGATTGGCCGGGCTGTACCAGATCAACGTGCAGGTTCCGGCGGGCGTGCTCGGCTCGGGAGACGATGTGGAGCTCGAATTCCTTACCGAGAGCGCGGACGTGAACCAGATCTATATCCCGTATGGATCTGGGGCGCCGACTCCGCTTGCCAAGCGGGCGAGGCTCCAGGCGACGCGGGCTGCTCACGCCGCGGCCATCCGGAAGCTGGAGCGCAAGCCGGTGAAGCCCAAAGCCAGGGGCAGCGCCGCAACAGCGCCTCCTCAGCAGTAAAGTACACGGCGTTCGGGACGATTCAAGCTCTTTTTCTAATGTGGCGTACGCACTCCTGCGAGGCCTTTGTCTTAAATCTGCGTTTATCGGCGTTCATCAGCGGCCAACCTGGCGCCGCCCCACGGTAGAATAAACGCTGCATGGCTAAATTTCCCGGCGTGGATTATCTGCTCATCGATTCCCAGTTGAACGAGCAGGAAAAGATGGTTCGGCAGACTGCCCGGCAGTTCGTCGACGAGCGGGTGATTCCGCAGATTCGCGATTGCTTTCGCGACGGCCGCTTCCCGAAGGAACTGATCGGGGAAATGGGCCGGCTGGGATTTTTCGGCGCCAATCTGGAGGGCTATGGCTGCGCCGGGATGAGCAACGTCGAGTACGGATTGATCATGCAGGAACTGGAGCGCGGCGACTCCGGCGTCCGCAGCTTCGCGAGCGTCCAGGGCGCGCTGGTGATGTATCCGATTTACACGTACGGGAGCGAGGAGCAGAAGCGGAAGTGGCTGCCCAAACTGCAATCGGGCGAGGCGGTCGGATGCTTCGGGCTCACCGAGCCGGGCTTTGGATCGAACCCGGCGGGCATGCTGACCAGGGCGCGGCGCGACGGCTCGGACTGGATTTTGAACGGAGAGAAAACTTGGATCACCAACGGGTCGATCGCCGACGTGGCCGTTGTTTGGGCGCGTGCCGACGACGGGATTCGCGGTTTTCTGGTGGAGCAAGGCACGCCGGGATTTTCGTCCTCGGAATTGCACGGCAAGTTATCGATGAGGGCGTCGGTGACGGCGAGCCTCGCGTTCAGCGATTGCCGGGTGGCGTCAGAGTGTTCGATGCTGCCGGGCGCGAAAGGCCTGAAGGGCCCCTTGGGTTGTCTGTCGCAGGCTCGATACGGGATCGGCTGGGGCGTCCTGGGCGCGGCGATGGATTGCTATGAGACGGCGCGCTCGTACTCGGTGCTGCGGAAGCAGTTTGACGATAAGCCGATCGCTTCGCACCAACTGGTGCAGGAGAAACTGGCGGACATGATCACGGAGATCACCAAGGCCCAGTTGCTGGCGCTGCATTGCGGGCGTCTGAAGGATGAAGGCAAAATCGAGCCGTGGCATATTTCGATGCTGAAGCGGAATAATGTGCGAATGGCGCTCGAGTGCGCGCGGCTTTCGCGGGATCTGCTGGGTGGCAACGGGATCATGGACGAGTATCCGATCATGCGGCACCTGTGCAATCTGGAGACGGTCAAGACTTATGAAGGCACGGATCATATTCATACCCTGGTCATCGGCGAACGGGTCACCGGCGTGGCGGCGTACAAATGAGCGGGCGTGGTAAACTAACTAAGAACGTATGATTTACCTGCTGACGACGATACATGTGATTGTGTGCTTGTTCCTGGTGATTGTGGTGCTGCTGCAAAGCGGCAAGGCAGCGGACCTCGCCGGCGCGTTCGGCGGCATGGGCTCGCAGACGGTATTTGGCCCGAGAGGGTCGGCGACGGTGTTGTCGAAGGCGACGACCATCGCCGCGGCGCTGTTCATGGTCACGTCGCTGTCGCTCTCCATCATGGCGACGCGGAGTGGCGGATCGGTCCCGGCGATTTTCGAGAAGAAAGCCGCGCCGCTGCCAAAGAACGGGAAGCCGGCGACGACGCCGGGTTCAGGGATTCAGGTGACGCCATCGGTGAACGGAGAACCTCAGCAGAAGCAGACAATCCCGTTGCCGCCGCAGCCGGCGCCGGGTCAGCCGGCACCGCAAGGGCAAAAGAAGTAAAGGCTTTCCCACCTGCGGAGGTGGCGGAATTGGCAGACGCACTAGCTTGAGGTGCTAGCGGGAGCAATCTCGTGGGGGTTCAAGTCCCCCTCTCCGCACCATTTTTCGTGTGACTGCCGTGTGACTGGAACTGTAACGGGCGCGGTCTCGAAATGGGCAATCATCAGCCGGTCGATGTTGTCTTGACGCCCCTTGGCCCACTTGCCGTAATGCTTACGAACGATCTCCGCAGTGTTCCCTAGAATGTCCGCGACCTCCTGAAACGTTGCGCCCTGCGCCAATAACCGCGTCGCGAGAGTATGGCGATACCGATGGGCGTGGGCGTTTTTAACACCCGATTTCTTGAAGACCGCCCCCAGGGCGCGCTCGGCGATCCCCACCACAGCCCGACGTGAAGTGTGTCCGTTCCAGAAGAAATAAGGGCAGTCCTCCGGGGCATTCCGCGGCAGTGGAAGAGCACCGAGGACCAGCTTCAAGCCGTCTGGGATCGGCAGGAATACCGGCTCGCCGCTTTTCTGCGTACGAATGAAAACGCGCCACGTGGATCTCTCTTGGTCCCACGTGACAGCGTCCTTCCGCATGGTGCATACGTCCGAAATGCGGAGGGCTGTATGCCGCAGCAGCAATACCATGGCGCGCGCGCGAAGTCGTTCGTACACCGCACCCGTTCGCAGATAATCTGATCGCAGGCAGCCAGGATTTCACTCTCCTCCCGGAGCGTATACGGAACAATGTCGTTCGGTTTGATGTTCCGCGGTGACTTTATGTCCTTTGCTGGATTCGCCGCGATCCACCTGCGGCTAACAAAGTACCCGAAGAAGGTTCTCAGTGCCTGGAGTTCTACCTTCCAGGTCACCAAGCCGATCTTGCGTGTTCGCCGAAAATCTTCGAGCACATCGATCGTGACATCTCGAAGGTCTATGATTCCTTCGGATTTACAGAACGCGAGCAGCAGGGTCAGCTTGGTACGGTACTTCCTCCAAGTGCCATACTGGATCACGCCAGTGAACTTCCGGTTCTGATCAAGCTCGCCATAGTTCAGCAGGAACCGGTCTACCGCTTCAGAGAGCATCCGATTCCCAGTCCCTGCACGCTCATCCCCGGCATCGCCTTGCCGCCGCTGTTCGTCGAGCTTCCGAATCAATGCAGTGAGCCGGCGATCGGCCAACTGGCGGCTCGTCGTCTTCAAGGATTGCCGGACACGTGTGCCGTGATGAAGTCCATCGACGTGAAAGGGACAAGCACATTTGTTCAGCGCAATCTCGCGGCCGCCAAGCCCAAAAAACTTGCAACGTCGGAGGTGACGGCGGAATGGGTATAACTCGTTTTCTCTTTTCACGTGTTCACATTACCTCTGTCATCGCAAGATCAATGGATTAACTCCCGGCCCGTTCTCTTCGAGTAAACGCGAGCCGCAGCGCTCGTCGACACCGTGATCGTGGTGTAATCCCGCGTCTTCCGGCGACCGGTATTTGGCTGGCGCAAAATGCCAGGACCGTACTCGTCATGGAACCAAAGGCGGACTGTCGTCGTGCTGAAGCCCCACAGTGTTGCCCAATACGCGATCGGATAGTGCCGTTCTTCGCACGCCTGCGGCGCCTCCGCTGCACGGTCGCGCGGCTCAATCACAACGCTGTCTTGGCCCCTCACAGGCGAACTCCCGTCAGGGACAGGCCGGCCTGCTCTGCCAGCTCGGCTAAATGTCGCCGCGTCTCGATGATCCCGTCGATCGCGGCTTCGATTCGACCCAGATCCTCAGGAGTTGCAGTTACGTATTCGCGCTCGATGTCGGAAAGTCTGGCCCTGGAGAACCAGGCCATAAATTCGTTCAGCGCCATGTTGTACACACGTTTCGTAATCGGGGAGGAGACGCTGTCAAGCACCAGCTTCTTCAATTTTTCCCACTGGGCGATCTTCTCAATCGCAACTAAGTCGTTCATTTTCAGTCCCTTTAATGGGCATTAACGGCCACCTGAACATTAACTCCAGTGGGCGGGAGACATCAAGCGAATGCTCGGCAGTTCTTCCGATGGACCGGCGCGTCGTCCGTGCATCGGCGGCTACAAGCGCGTTATGGTATCGATCCCGGCAAGCTTCCCACAGCCGGATTTCTGCGCGATACTCTTTTTGTGTAGGTGGCGCCGGCCGGAAATGATGGCGGAGCCCACAATCAGGGCCGACAGGAACATTTTTCTTGCAGCATAAATGGCAACACCGGAACCAAGGCAGGGTTATCCCCGTTTACGGATTAGGTTAAAGAAATTGAAAATACCCAGACGATTCTACTTCAACTCTGCAGCGGCCCTCTTGCTCGTTCTGATGGCGCTGCTTGCAGGCGGAGCAGCGAGACACGAGTCCGTGACGTTTGACGAAGTGGCGCACATCGGCGCTGGCGTGAGCTACCTCCAAAAATTGGATATGCGGATGAACGAAGAGCATCCCCCATTGGCGAAAGCGATCGCCGCGGTACCGCTGGTATTAAGAGGCGCGCATGCCGATTACTCCCATATCTCCTGGACTTTTAGTAACAAGATGTTCTATCAATATCTGGGCGAGTGGGTATTCGGCCACTGGTTCCTCATGAAGTGGAATGAACCTTCCTCGACCGTCTTTTGGGCGCGGGCGCCGATGTTGCTGATGACCTTGTTGCTGGGGCTCGCTCTTTATATTTACGGCTCACGCCTGGGCAGTCCCTGGGGAGGCTTGCTGTGTTTGTCTGTCTTTGTGACAATGCCGGCGTTTATCGCGTTTGGACCGCTCGTGATTACAGACGTCGCGGTCACTCTGTTCTGGGTGCTTACGGTTTGGCAACTGCCGAATATGTGGGTTTCTCCCACACGGGGAGCAGTTGTGAAGTTTGGTCTGGCGCTGGCTGGTGCTCTACTCTCGAAGTTTTCGTCGGGGCTGTTGTTCTTCGTGTTTATTGCCTTTGCGCTCAGTCTGCGATTCAAGCCGCTCCCCGAACAACCGGTCGAAAAAGGCGAACTGCGACGCTGGCGCCGGCGGGCGTGGGGCAACGTGGCAAAAGGGACTCTCTGTGCTGCATTATTCGTGTACATCTTCTACTTCGTCCTTTCCTGGAACCAATCAACGGATTCGTTCGGGGTCATCCCACATTTTTCGACATCCCCGATTCTGCGGCGCCTGCTCATGCCACCGTGGCTCTACCTGCGTGGTCTGGTTTTTTTCATAATCACGGCCGGGAGTCGGCCCACATACATCCTGGGCCACGCTTATTCGCATGGAGTTTGGTTTTATTTTCCCTTGCTGTTCCTTTTGAAATCACAATTGACGTTTCTTCTGCTGCTCCTCCTTGCCATGACGACGGCACTACTGTTGAAGCGGCGTTCGCCAGCGGCATCGGCAATAGCAGCCGGTATGGAGATGCACTGGCGCGGCATTTGGATTTCGCTGGTGGTTTTCGTCGCGGTTTGCATGCTCAATCGATTAGACATCAGCATCCGCCACTTCTCGATCGCGCTGGCTCTGAGTGCCTTGCTGCTCGCTCCGATCCCGCGCTCGTTCGATCTATTACGCGATTCACGGCCACAGGTAGCGCGCATCGGTAACTGGCTGACAGTCGCGCTGGCGATGGCTTCAATCGTTACGGCAGTCCGCGTTTATCCGAACTATTTTCCCTACCTGAACAGTTTGGGTATGGGACGGCCGAGCTACACCCTGGTTAACGACTCAAACGTCGACTGGAATCACGCCCTACCCGAAGTTGAAGGTTTTGTTCGCCAGCGCGGTCTGAAACGGGTGCTGCTCGATGAGTACGGATTCTCGGACCCCGCCGCTTACGTCCCCGAGGCCACGCAGTGGAATTGTCAGCAACCCGCGCCCAATGACGGCGGCCAATGGGCGGTGGTCACCGCCAACTATATGAATGATTCTCGAAACTGCGTGTGGCTCATGCAGTATCCGCATCAAGCTCTCGCCGGCGGCAGCATGTACGCGGTTCAACTTCCCGGGATCATTCCGGCCGCAGGCCAGCGAGGTGGGCCACCGCTGCCCGCGGACTACCGGTACTTAGGAGGCATGGAGGGATTCGATCTAATTTCAATATTCGGTAATTGTGTTCGCGATCCGCAGCAGTTGCAGCCGACCGTGGATCACTTTCAGGAGATGATGCAAAACCAGACTAAGAAGAAATAGGAAGGAGACCTAGTTCGCCTCTTGGTCGGAAAATTCGCGGGTGTCCCTGCTTTAGGGACGGACGCCGCTAACCGACTTGGACGAAGTCAACCGGATTTAGTGCCTTCAAGTCGGCTTGCGTCTGGTAGTCAAGTTGCGGCCCCGGAGCGAGCGGCTCAGAATACGGACCGATGTGCAACATTAACGGCGACTTCTCTGGGAACTTCCTGCGTCACTTCCGCGAGATGCCGACAATACGTCCAACTGGAAAACTTCCGAGTAGGCGACTACTTGTTCCCTATACGGACGACAAACTTCTAATGATTTACTTACGCGGGAGTTCAGTCATCAGCGGCGTCTGACGCTAATTTACCAACGGCAGACTGCGCCCGGCTACCGTCGGTAGAGAAAGACCCGGGAGCCTGAATCGGAATCTTGTTTGGAGAGCACCAACGGTTGCACCTGGCTGGAGCCGTCCGCGCGAACGAGAATCAACTCGGCAGTCGTCCTGGAGGCTGAAAGCGCCAACAACCTTCCCAAGTTGACAATTACGATTTTGTTAATCTAATCACATGTCGCAACAGGGCGTTGATCATCACTTGAAAGCTGCCGAACTTCTGGAGCATGCAGCGAAGCACCAGCGGAGCGCCGCCAAGTACCACGCGGCCGGAGAATTTGAAAAAGCGGCCCATCATGCCATGATTTCGCACGGCCACCTGGTCCATGCGATCGCGCATGTCGAAGGGGCCAGCAAGCACCAGGCGGAAAACCACGATTCGCACGAAGAAGGCCCGCTCACCGCCAAATAGTGCCCGTTCATGGGATTTCCCAGCACGCCTAGGTGGATCTCGCTGATAATTGACGATCACCCTAGGAATGATCTTCTGGCGTATCGCGATTGTCGTCGTGCTCGCTGTCACTCCTGCAATGTCGCAGGACACGCCGGCGAAATTGATATCAAAAGACGACGCGGTGAGGATTGCGCTCACCTATAATCAGTCACTCCGCGCAAACCGGTTGAACGTCGATCAATCGAAGGCGAATGAAATCACCGCTGGACTGAAGCCGAACCCGACGTTGAGCCTGGGTGTCGATGCGATCCCAATTTTTATGCCCCAAACGATCCGCTGGGATACCCAGATCTATGACGGTTCCATCAGCTATACGGTGGAAAAGGGCGGCAAGCGGGAAAAGCGTGTGGTGGTCGCTAAGGACAATACATTGGTCGCCGCGCAGACAGTCACCGATAACGAGCGGAATTTGAAATTCCAGGTGGTGCAGGCGTTTATCAACGTCCTGCTGGCGAAATCCGTGCTGGTGCTGGCAAAGGACGATCTGGCTAATTATTCCCAGGAGGTCGAACTGAACCATGTGCGACTAGTGGCAGGAGATCTGGCGGAGGGCGATTATTTG
>JBEKOZ010000153.1:0-8984 GCA_049521275.1 Bryobacteraceae bacterium
GGCGCGGTTTATAAAGATCAATGGATTCTGTACGGCAACCATCACGACGCCTGGGTGAATGGCGCGAGCGATCCGATCAGCGGGGCCGCGGTGCTGCTCGAAACCGCGCGAACGTTGGCGGCGATGCGCAAGCAGGGATGGCAGCCCAAGCGGACGATTCGCCTCGCGCTGTGGGACGGCGAAGAGTTCGGGTTGGTCGGCTCGACCGAGTGGACAGAGAAACACGAGGAGGAACTGGAGCGAAAGGCCGCGGTTTATATCAACTCCGATGCGAACGGGCGCGGAGCGATTGGCGCGGCGGGATCGCATACGCTCGAAACATTCATGCGCGAGGTTCTCCGCGATTTGAACGACCCGGTGACGCAGAAGACTTTGCTCGAATCGACGCGAGGGCGGGCGGCGGCGGATGGCGCTCCAAGGGTTTTCAAGCTCGGCGCGCTGGGATCGGGGTCGGACTATGTGGGGTTTTTGCATCATGCGGGAGTGGCGAGTCTGAACCTGGGTTTCGGCGGCGCGGACGCGGGCGGCGTCTATCATTCGGCGTACGACAATCTGGACTGGTTCAATCGCTTCTCAGACGGGGAACTGGTGTACGGGAGAACTTTGGCGCAGGTGATGGTATCGACGATCATACGTTTGGCCGACGCGCCGGTGCTGCCGTTCGAGTTCCATACTCTCTCGCGTACGGTGCATGGGTATGTCGAGGACGTTCAAAAGGAGGCGCAGAAGAGCGGCGGGACGGTGGATTTTCACGACGTGCAGGCTCAGTTGAGCCGTCTGCACACTGCATCGCTCGCCTACGATGCGGAACTGGCGGTGCTGATGAAGCACGTGTCGTCCATTCCGCCGGACAAACTGGTGAAGGTGAATGAATGTCTGGAGCATGCCGAGCGGACGCTGCTGCTCGCCGACGGTTTGCCGCATCGCGAATGGTACCGGCACCAGATTTACGCGCCGGGTCTGTACACGGGATATGGAGCGAAAACGCTGCCGGGAGTTCGTGAAGCAGTGGACGAGAAGCACTTTGACGACGCCAATCAGCAGGCCCGGCGGGTAGCGCAGGCGCTGCGGGCGATGTGCGCGCAGGTGGAAGAAGCGACGCGCCTGGTCAGGCAGGCCGGCGATTCGTCCTTGTAACCAAAATGACGAGCAGCGCGCCGAGGTAGAGCGCGCCGCCGACCAGAAGCGTCGCGCGCAGGCCGATATAAATGGCCAAAAAGATCGCTCCCGCGGAACCAAGAACGCTGGCCGCGGCGTTCAGCGACCAGGCCCACCGGACCGATGGCGGGTGCCGGTGTTCGAGTCTCCGCAGGCCGCTGGGGAAGGGCATTCCCATTAGAAAAGCGGCCGGTGCAATCGCCAGTACGGTGATCAGCATTTTCGCCCAGAGCGGCGATGTGGCGGCAGCCTCGGTGAGCGGGCGTGCGCCGAAAGCGAGGGCGGTCACCAGTATCGCGATGGCGCAAAGGAGGCGCGCGAGACGGTCGTCATTATCGGCAATCAAGCGGCGGCTGAAGAAACTTCCGACGCCACTCGCGACCAGCATCGAAAAAATAATGACGACCAGCGCGTAAGTCGGGTGGCCGAGCAGCAGGACAAATTTCTGTATCAGAGCGACTTGAATCAGAATATATCCGGCGCCGAGGCATAGGAAATACCACAAAAACGTGATGACGCCTTTCTGTTTCGGGAGGCGCGTCCCCAGAAGAAAACGCGGGAGCACAAGAATCAGACCGGTGGCGCATAGACTCACCGCCACCAGGCCGAACAGCAGCGGCACCGCGCGATTCACCTTAAAATCCTCACTGGCGCGGTTGGCGGTGAAAATGTAATTCCACAGATCGCGTGGCTGGACGGTGTAGAAAAAGAATGGCCGGTCGTCGCTGATGGGTGAGACGTCAAAAGGATAATCGCGCAGGAAGGCCGACGGATCGGCGCTGGTCAACAACTGGCCGAAGGCATTCTTCGGAGCGTCGCCGGGCAGATAAATCTCATCCATATGAGCTTCGCCGATAATCTCGCGTCCACGAGCCACGTCGGCATCGGAAAAAGGCTTGCGCGAAATGAGGACGGTATCGAGGGCGCCCCATCCCTGGAGCTTCGCGGTATCCTCGCGCACCACCATCACGTGGCGCGCGGGATCGGTCTCGCCGACGCGTGGGAGCGCCGCCATCGCCAGCGAAATGAGGCGAAGCGATTCGCGTGGAGGATCGAATCCCCAGCGGGTAAACGCGAGCACTCCGTCATCGGTCAGGTGCTGCAAATAATCGGTGAACGCATCGGTGGTGTAGAGGTTATTCTCGCTGAGAGCGAACGCGCCGGCCGCAGTGGAGGCCCAGGTGTCGACCAGCGTGGCTTGCAGCACCTGATATTTCTGATCGCTGCCACGTACGAAGGAGCGCCCGTCTTCGACATGGAGCTGCACGCCGGGTCGGGAATAGATGTGGTGACTCTCTTTCGCGAACTTGTCGCGCATCACGTCGTTGGCGATGATCGGGTTGATCTCCACCGCGGTGATGTCGTGGCTGCCGGAGGCCAGCGCGCGCGCGACGTCGTAACCGCCGCCGGGGCCGATGATCAGCGCTTTCGCGCCGGGGCGCATCGCGTACGGAAAGCCGGGGCCCTGGTGCAGCAGCTGCGACCGGTCCTGCGCGCTCAGATGATCCCAGTCAAACGGTGAAATCCCCGTGGCCGCGTCGGCATCGATGACGATGCTCCATCCGCCGTTCCACGACACGCCGATCCGCGAAATTCCGTTCCAGGCGACGAATTTCTCGTCCGGCAAAGTCAGGCCCTTCGCCACATGAATGTCGAGCAGGCGGCCGCGCGTCCCGTTGGCTACCATCAGACCCACTAGTAGAAGCGCGGTGAGGACGGCCATTGCGCGGCGGCGGAACGCTCCGCCTTGATTGAACCAGATGGCCGCGGAAATGGCGAACAGCACGCCCGCCGCGATCAGAGTATTGGGTCCGCCGAACAATTCGAGAAAAGGGATCAGCAGAAGGCATCCCGCGGCGGCGCCGGCAAGGTCGAAAAAATAGGCCCGGTCGACGCGATCGATGGCTTCTGAAATCGCGATGGACACCACCGTTCCCGCGAAAAAAAACGGCAGCGCGCTAGCGAAGTAAACCGCCGCGAGCAAGAGCTTCCCCGGATTCGCATGCTGTGAGACGATGAACCAGAGCGACGCCACCACGCACAGGCTGTTAGCCAGCGCGAGCGCGCCCAGTTTCACGTAAAGGTTGCCCGGGCGCGCCGAAACGACGTAGGAGAACACTCCGCCCGCGCCGAGCCCGAACAGCGCAATCGAAATCGCCAGGAACGCGAGGTGATAGTAAAACACCACCGAAAAAATCCGCGTAAGCGACAGCTCCAGGATCAACGTGGCGAGCGTGGTGAACCCGAGTCCCAGATAGAGCTGCGTCCAGCGTACGTTATCAGTTGAATTTGAGGCCGTTGAGGAGCTGATCCGGGACAATCTTTTACTTTAGCAGTCCCGCACGACGCTACATCATCGCGGCGGGCGGCGCGGGATCTTCCGGCCGGCCCGCTTTGGCCAGCGGCAATCGCACCATGATGAACGACAACGCCAGCAGCACGGCGAATCCGGCGAGATAAGACGGATCCGCGAAGAACTCGTGGACCGGGATGTCTTTGTACTTGAACCACGCGAACACCAGTCCCGTCAGAGCCTCGCCCGCGATCAGGCCGCTTGCCGCCAGCACGCCGACGCTCTCGACGCGGATACGCTGCGCTTCGTTGTGTCCTGCGCGCTGGCTGAATTGGTCCGTCACCCAGCGCAGGATGCCTCCGACGAAGATCGCGAACGTGGTTGGAAACGGCAGGTACATACCGACCGCCACCAGCATCGGGCTGCGCACTTTGAACATGATCATCGCGACGCCGAGCATCATGCCCGCGATCACCAGCGGCCACGCCATCTCGCCGCCGACGATTCCTTGCGCCAGCGCGGCCATCAATCCCGCCTGCGGCGCGGCCAGTTTGGGATCGCCGAATCCCGTGCCGCCGCCCTTGATGTTGGCGACCTGCAATACGTACAGCGGAAAATACATCACCGAGCTCGCCACCACGACGGCGATCAACTCGACGATCTGGATTGATCGCGGCGTGCCGCCCAGCAGGTATCCGGCTTTGAAGTCCTGCAACAATTCTCCAGCGACCGCTGAGGATACGCAGACCACTGCGGCCACGGCGAGCACCACCGCGACTCCTCCCGGACCTCCCACTCCCAACGCGACCATCAACACCGCCGCGATAATCAAGGTCGACAGCGTCAGCCCCGAGACCGGATTGTTGGACGATCCAATCACGCCGACCAGGTTTCCGGAAACGGTGGCGAAGAAAAATCCGACGATCAACATGACGATCGCGGCGACAATCCCCGCCATCACCAGGCCCGATACATAGACGTACAGCCCGATCATCAGCACGAATACAATGCCGATCAAACCGAATACGGTTTTCGACGACATGTAGCGCTCCGTGCGCGCCATCGATTCGAGCGGCGGCGCTCCGTGGCGTACTTCCGCCAGCGCGCGCCCGATGCTGGACGTCAGGTTGTTGCGCATCTTGAATAGCGTGAATGCCGCGCCCACCATCATGCCGCCCACTGCGATGGGACGGACGATGTATCGCCAGACCGCCGCTGCCTGCGCGGCCCAGCCGTCGTCCACCGAAGCGCCGGCTGGAATAAAGCTCTGCAACTGCGGGCCCAGGAAATACATGAACAGCGGAACCAGCAATCCCCACGCGAGCACGCTGCCCGAGAAATTGAGCGCGGCCAACTCCGGTCCGATCACGTAGCCCACGCCCAGATACGCGGGGCTCACCGTCGGCGCGGCGATGGTCGAAATCGCGCCCGTTTGCAGAAGCTTGGTGCTGCCGATCGGCCCCAGGCGCACAACACTCCTGCCAAGCTGCCCGATGCGCACGACGAAATCCTTGTCCACCGCGTACAGCTTCAGCTCCCCGAGCGACTGCACCAGCGTCCCGATGCCCATGCTCCAGAAAAGATACTTCGCCGCGTCCGCCCCGCGTTGTCCAGCCTTGTGAATCTCGGCCGCCGCTACCGATTCGGGGAAGGGCAGCTCTGGATCCTCCACCAGCGCGCGCCGCACCAGCGATACGAACAACACGCCGAGCACACTGCCGATCACCATCAGCGCGGTCGACTTCCAATAGGCGTGCGCCGGATCGAACGACGTCCAGGAGCCGGCGATGACGAACGCAGGCAGCGTGAAGATCGCGCCTGCTGCCACCGATTCGCCAATGGAGCCCGCCGTGCGCGCGATGTTCTCTTCGAGCACGGTCCCCTTGAATCCGCGCAGCACCGCCATGCCGATGACGGCCGCGGGGTACGTGGCGGCGATGGTCATGCCCGCATGCAAGCCGAGATACGCATTGGCCGCGCCCAGGATCACCGTCATCACCAGTCCCAGCAGGACGGCGCGCAACGTCAGTTCCTTCATCTTCACGTTTTCAGGGACGAAAGGGCGATGTTGAGAGGCCATAAAGGTTGAACGGACGATCATATCACCTGTTTCAATGCCCACCTCGGCCCGCCGTCAGCCGAGGAGTGCCCCCACCGAACCCCGACCGTCAGGGAGGGGATTGTACAATGAAAGCTTATTTCATGAGCGCCGAACCAAGCGTCTTAGAAGTATCTGCCTCGACGCGCAAGCATGACCTGCTCCGCCCCGGCCTATTCGCGCTCCTGCTTTTTTCCATTGGCCATTTCGCGATCGACATGTACTCCGGCGCGATCGGCGCATTCCAGCCGCTGCTGGTCGATAAGCTGAGTCTTTCGCTCACGCAGGCCGGTTTGCTCGGTGCCGTGATGGTATTCTCCGGCTCGTTCGTGCAGCCCGCCTACGGCTTTTTGTCCGACCGTTTTCACTCCAGAATGTTTTCCGTGCTGGCGCCGGCCGTGGCGGGGATTTTCATCTCTCTGCTCGGCTTGTCGTGGAATTTCCAAAGCGCGGCCGTTCTGGTCTTTCTCGGCGGAGCGGGCATCGCGTCATTTCATCCGCAGGCGTCGGCGTGGGCGACGCTGGGAATTTCCTCGAAACGCGGCCGGTGGATGGCGGCGTTTATCAGCGCCGGGACGCTGGGCCTGGCCATCGGCCCCACCTATTTCGCGTCGGTGTTTCAATGGTTCGGCCCCGAACGGAGCTACCTCGCGGCAATTCCCGGCGTGCTGATCACCATCGTCTTGCTCGTATTTCTGCGGCAGCCCGCGCATTTGGCCGGCGCTCCGCGTGGAAGAATCGACTTCGCGGCGTTGCGCGCGGTGCGAAGACCACTCGTCATTCTGCACCTGTTGGTCGTGCTGCGATCCGCCGTGCAGATCGTCTTCGGGCAGTTGCTGCCGCTCTACCTGCATCGCGAGCGGGGATTCTCGCTGATCGAAGCGGCCTCCGCGTTGACCATGTTCCAGGTCGCGGGCGCGGCCGGAGGCTTCGCCGGCGGCCACTTCGCGGACAAATTCGGCGGACGCCGCGTGATCTTGATTTCAATGCTCGGCTGCGTGCCGTTTCTGGCGCTATTCTTCTTCGGACATGGACCGGTCTCCATGGTGGGTCTCGCGCTCAGCGGATTGATCCTGCTTTTCACCATTCCTGTGAATGTCGTCATGGCGCAGGATCTCGCGCCGGGACAGGCGGGCACCGTCAGCTCGCTGATGATGGGTTTTGCGTGGGGCATCGCCGGCATGATTTTCATTCCGCTGATCGGCTTCCTGTCCGACCGTTTTTCGATGCAGACTACCATGAGCGCGTTGACCGTCTTCCCGCTGATTGGCTTCTTCCTGACGCTCGCGCTGCCGAAGAAATGAGAAAAGCTGTTTGCCTGCTCAGCGGCGGACTCGATTCCGCGACCTGTCTCGGCGTCGCCAGGCGCGATGGGTTCGATTGTTACGCCCTCTCGTTCGACTATGGACAACGCCATGCGATTGAACTTGTCGCGGCCGCGCGTGTCGCCAGTTTTTTCGACGCCACGGAGCACAAGGTCGCGAAAATTGATCTCCGCGTTTTTGGCGCCAGCGCTTTGACCGCCGACTTGACGGTCCCGAAGCATGATTCGGCCGATGAGATCGGCGCCGGAATTCCTATCACCTACGTTCCCGCGCGCAACACGATTTTCCTTTCTTTCGCCATGGCGTGGGCGGAGGTGCTCGAATCCTCCGACATTTTTATTGGCGTCAACGCCATCGATTACTCCGGTTATCCCGACTGCCGCCCTTCGTTTATCGCGGCCTTTGAGCACCTGGCCAACCTCGCCACCAAGGCTGGAGTCGAAGGACGCACGCGGCTGCGCATTCACACGCCGCTCGCCGAGTTGAATAAAGCCGGCATCGTTCGGCTGGGTGCCGAAGTCGGCCTCGACTTCGCACTCACGCATAGTTGCTATGATCCGGAGGAGGGAGGCCAATCATGCGGGCAATGCGATTCCTGCCTTCTGCGCCGGAAGGGCTTTTTGGAGGCGGGGATCTCGGACCCCCTCCAGTATCGCCGGTAGCCGTTGCCGAGATTTTCTATTCCGTGCAAGGCGAAGGAATGCTGGTGGGTGTCCCCAGTGCGTTCGTACGCCTCAGCGGCTGCAATCTGCGCTGCACGTGGTGCGACACGCCGTACGCGTCCTGGGAGCCCGAAGGCACTGAGCTCATGCTGGGCGCCCTTCTTTCGGAGGCGCGGCGCGAATGGCCCACTCACGTCGTCGTGACCGGCGGCGAGCCGATGATCGCGCCCTCCATCGTGCTGCTGACCGAGCGGTTGAGGGACCACTTTAAGCACATCACCATCGAGACCGCCGGAACGGTCTACGCGCCGGTCACCTGCGATCTGATGAGCATTAGTCCTAAACTCGCCAACTCGACGCCTCATGAACGCGACGGAGGGCGGTGGGCCGCGCAGCACGATCGTCTGCGCTACCGGCCCGAAGTGCTGAAGCAGCTCATGAGCGAATACGAATATCAACTGAAGTTCGTGGTGTCCGCCCCGGAGGATTTGCCGGAAATAAAAAAGATTCTCGAGGAGACCAACGCCGACCGCAGCCGCGTCGTGTTGATGGCCGAAGGCACGTCGACCGAAACCATCTCCGAACGCGCAGCGTGGATCGTCGAACTTTGCAAACAGGAGCATTTCCGCTACAGCCCGCGCCTGCACATCGACCTATGGGGCAACAAACGCGGCACCTGAACCGCCATGCGTCAGCATGCGGACATCATCCCTTCCACACCCGCAACCCCTTCTTCGCCGTAGTGCTCAACGGAATCTCATCGATGTCGTTCCACAAGAACCACCGAAACCCCTTCGGCGCCGAGCGCGCGATGCCCTCGTGAACCGTAAACCGGTAGCGATGATGCGTAATCGTGTGCCGGAACTCGCCCAGCTTCACGCCGATCCGCGCTCCCTCGAAGGGCTCCGGCAGATCCCAGAAACCCGTCACGCGAGCGCTCGGAGCCAACAGGATCTTCGCTTGCCGCTGGATCACCAGCAAGTCTCGTTTCAAATGCACCGTAGCCGGCTTCGCCCGTTTGCCTGGAAGCTCATTCTGCGTGCCGAGCCTCAAAGCCTCGCAGTGCTCGGCAATCGGACATTCGCCGCAGTGCGGATCGCGTGGCACGCACACCGTCGCTCCCAGCTCCATCACCGCCTGATTCGATCGCGACGGATTCCGGCGATCCAGCAGCAGGTCCGCCACTTCCTGCGCATCCCCCGCGCCATTCGTGATCCTCGCGACTACGCGCCGCACATTTCCGTCGACCACCGCATAGGGCAGTCCAAACGCAATACTCGCCACCGCGGCCGCCGTGTAATCGCCCACCCCAGCCAGCTCCCGGATTTCTTCGCGGGTCCGCGGAAAAGACCCCAGCTCCACGATCTGCCGCGCGGCCTTCTGCAAATTGCGAGCGCGTGAATAATATCCGAGCCCGCTCCAAAGCGTCAACACCTCTTCCTCGGAAG
>JBEKOZ010000154.1:0-8896 GCA_049521275.1 Bryobacteraceae bacterium
GGAAACCGATGCAATGGCCGAAGCCCGAGCTCCAGAGGGTGGCCATTCGGGGCTGATTTGGACAACGTTCGCGAAAAGCGGACGTTAATGATGGACATCAGGTCCTACTAACTTTAGTTGACGTGACGTTTGTCTCTCGGACGGCGCGATTGCGATAAAGCTGAGTCTCTCGATTATCAAATCCACTTGGACGTATACCCGCCATCTCGCTGAAGTTCCCGCGCTCCCAAGATATCGGTGACTACGGCGGCATCGCTAAAGAAAAGTACTCAAAATACCGAAGTGTAACTGATGGTTGGAAGTACGCTTTGTTGCGCGGTCTGCATCGCGATGTCTGTCGGAAGCCTGAGCCAGGCTGGCGACATCCAGGGGACCATTGTCGTGCAGCGCAAACTCACCAAACGGCGCGTCACGGCGTCCATGGGCGCCTACGATCGGGGACCCGCAGTCGACCTGAAGAAGGATTTCCCCGAAGATGTGCTGGCCTTTGAGCGCGAGCGCGTGGTCGTCTATCTGGAAGGCGATCTGCCGTCCCAGACCGGCGCGATCACTGCCGAGATCGTGCAGGATAACCGCCGTTTTGTCCCCGACATCCTGTGGATTCCCGTGGGTTCCACAGTCTCCTTCCCGAACCTCGATCCGGTTTTTCACAACGTCTTTTCGCTATCGAAGCCAAAAGAATTCGATCTCGGTAATTATCCCAAGGGCCACACGCGTACGGTGGTCTTCCAAAAGCCGGGCGTCGTATTCGTGAACTGCCATCTGCACCCGAACATGTCCGCGGCGATCGTCATCAGCCCGAATCGCTGGGGTGTCAAGGCCGGTCCGGACGGAAAATTCACGCTCGCCGTTGTGCCGCCCGGTTCCTACACCATCGTCGCGTGGCACAAGACCGCGGGCTTTTTCCGCCAGCGCGTCACGATCGCGGATAAGTCTATTGCAGTGGAATTTTTTATTCCCCTCGGCGAAGCGCTCGCGTCCGAGAACTAATCCATGCGCTTCGCGACTCGCACGTTTCTGTTGTCGTTTGTGCCCATATCCTTACTGCTGCTAGGCAGTTTCTGGGCGGTGCAGATCCTGGTGCAGCGCGCGGTGCGTGATCAGTTGCAGGCGTCGCTCCGCCAGACCCATGAATCCGTCGCGCGGATGCAGTCGAAAAAGGAAGCTCGGGACGGCCGGCTTCTGCGCATCCTGGGCGAAAGCTCGACTCTCAAGGCGGGGCTGCAATTGCTGCTGGCGGCGCAAAACAGCCGCGACGCACGCATCACGGTGGAGGACCAGTTGCGCGAAATGAGTGAACAACTGGGTTTCGACTTTCTGATGATCTCAGATCCGGCGGGCAAGCCCCTGGCGGGAGTGTTCCGGGTTGCGGATCAGCTCGCCCCGATCGATCTTTCCCGCACGCATCCGCCACTCAGGGGATTGTTGACGCTCG
Source organism: Bryobacteraceae bacterium (assembly GCA_049521275.1). Classification (GTDB taxonomy): domain Bacteria; phylum Acidobacteriota; class Terriglobia; order Bryobacterales; family Bryobacteraceae; genus Palsa-187. The sequence goes on from JBEKOZ010000154.1 coordinate 1,436, forward strand.
ATCGGTTGTCCTATCAGATCGTTTCGACGTCAATTGACCAGGGCGAGGAAAACCTCGGCACGCTTTCGGTCGGTGAGCGCCTCGATTTTTCGGGCTTCAGCACGCCGGTGGCTCTGGAGCACCGCGGAGCAGCGGTGGAGTCGACTCTGCCCGGAATTTCGCTCGCCGAAGTCCAGACCAGTCTCCAGGGCTGCGGCGAGGCCGTGGAGTGCGAAGTGTCGCTGCGTGGCGATACCTACCTTTCCGCGTCAATGAAGAGCGCGTCTTTTGGCGACGGCTACTCGATCCGGACCTTTCAGAATCTGGACGCGGCCAACCGGCCGGTGCGGGGTATGCTTCACGGTGTATTTCTGATCGCGGGCGTCGGTGCTCTGCTGGCGGCGATGATTCTGAGCGCACTGTCGTCACGTTCGATAGTGAAGCCGATCCGGGCGGTAGTCGAGCGGTTGCGCGAGAGCGAAATAACGGGCGTTCTGCCGGAGTTCCGCGCGCTGGCCAGCTCCATTCAGGAAATAGGCGAGCTGACGGACAGCTTCAATCACGCAGGCGCGGCGATTCGGGAGGCGCGGGACACGCTCCAGCACGCCTATGTGGAATTCGTGGGCTCTCTGGCAAGCGCGCTCGACGCGCGGGATCCCTACACCGCCGGCCACAGCCGCCGCGTCAGCGAATATTCGTTGGCCATCGGGCGGCAACTTGGCCTGGATGCGAATCAACTGGACGAACTGCGCATCGGCGCCCTGCTCCACGATATCGGCAAAATCGGAATTCCGGACAAAGTCCTGCAAAAGGTCGGCGCGCTGACCAACGAGGAGTTCGCGCTTCTCCGTCAACATCCGACCATCGGCCGCCGGATTCTGGAAGGCGTCAAGGGATTTCATCCCTACCTCCCCGTCGTCGAGCTGCATCATGAAAACTGGAACGGCAAAGGCTATCCGCTCGGGTTGGAGGGGGAGACGACGCCCCTCCAGGCGCGTATCGTGAAAATCGCCGACGCCTATGATGCGATGACTTCGGACCGTCCGTACCGTCCCGGAATGAGCGACGCCGAGGCCGTGCGCCGCCTGGAAGCAGCGTCGGGCACCGAGTTCGATTTCGCACTCGTGAAGGCTTTCATCGAGAGCGGCGTGCACGCCCAAGAACAACCGAGTCAGTCCCGGTCCCTCCGGAACCTCGGGATCGCGGTCGGGATCGATTCGCCGGAATCCGTGCAATCGGAGCAGCTACCATGAGGAAGCGGGCCGCGATATTGTTGCTTGGCGCGGCGGCCCGAATGCACGCGCAGGAAGCCACATCCGGCTTCGACCTCCGTACAACCATCACCGGGCAGGGCGTGTATTCGCCCGAACTCACCGAACCGCCGCGGTCCGGAGGGGCGTTTCTCGGCGGTGCGCGCGTCATGCTCTATCCCACCTGGAAACTGAACAACCACTGGACGATAACGGCGTCGCTCCAGGCTTATACCCGGCCTTTTTTCGAATCGCAATTTTCGGAGCAAGGCTACGGCGTGACAACCGATGTGCTACAGGCGAGCCTCAATTACACGCGGTTTTGGAATCGAGCCTCGATAAATGTGCGGGTGGGGCAGCTCTCGTCCACGTTCGGATCGTTTCTGCTGCGTTATGACGACGCCGTGAATCCGCTGCCCGGCATACCGGAGGGTTATGGTTACTACGCTCCGGTCTCTCCGCTAGGGCTTGCTGGTGCCGAGATCAACGCCACGGCCGGACGCTTCGATGGACGCGCGCAGTTTACCAATTCGTCTCCGGCAAATCCGCGCGGTCTCACGCAACCGGACCAATACGGCGATTGGGCCGGGGGCGTCGGCTACACCATCAAACAGGGCTTTCGCGTCGGCGCATCGACTTATCGCGGGCCGTTTCTCGATCGCGCATCTCCGTACTTTTTCCCCGGTGAATCCCCGCCCTGCGATCTTCCCGCCACCGCGCTGGGGCTTGATGTGCAGTTCGCGCAAGGTCCCTGGAATGTTTATGGAGAGTGGCAGCATTTCCGCTTTGACTATCACGCGATCCCCACCTTCATCGAGCACACCGGCTACGGCGAGCTGCGGCGCGTGCTGAATCCGCGCAGGTTTCTGGCGGCGCGAATCGAATACGTCCATTACAATTCAAACACCGGCTATCAGCGCTACGAGGTCGGCGCCGGCTATCGTCCGAACCGTCTGCAATTAGCCAAAATCAGTTACGGAATCGAACAGGGACCTGGCCAGGGTGCGATCAGCGGTGTCTTGACGGTACAGTTAGTAACTTCGCTCGATATCTTCTCCGCCGCGAGCCACTGAACTAGCCCGCTCCGCCCGTGATCAGTATCCGCATCCCTCTGTTCCTTCGTCTACGCTACGCCAGTGCTCAGTCGAAAAAGCGATTCGATCTCCTCCCCATTCGGGTCGCCTCCGGATCCGGTTTTTCGAAGCTCGCTACGCTCGCGGGAAATGCAGTCTGTTAGTTTTAGGCGCCGATAATGTTGCATATCAGCGTTTGCTACGAAGCCGCAAGGAGCGGTTTGCGTCTAAGCAATTTCACGCTCATCACCGGAGTCTTGACGCAAATAGGCGAATATGATCGAGAAGGTAAAAGATTGTCCATGCTATTTCACTTAGGCGCTGGCAGCGATTCAGGCAGGCTGCGGATGGTCTTGCCATTCTCGTCGAGGAATTGCAGCGACGCGGTATTGGCACCGTCCACTCCCAGACGAATCCGCGGCTTCCCCTTGGTGTCCATGAGGAGAACCACTGCCTCGTTCTGCGGCGTGCGGCCGACAAACACGCGCTGGATGCCCGCCAAGCCTTCGGCGACGGCTCGTTCCTGAATCTTCTTCAGCCCAGCGGTCTTTTCTGGGCCATCTTTCAGGAGTTCGACTTCGTTGACTTGCTGCGCGAACTCGGCCATCGGCTTCAGCGACCGTTCCCAGACGTGAAGACCGGACGACCGGTTCTCCCCATGCTGGCTGTACTGAATGCCGACCGTCTGATCGGAATCGTATTGGTCGAACATAAGCCCGCCGTTCGCGCTGACAGTGCCCTCCGTCTTCTGACCATGCCAGGTCATCCCGCCGCATTCGTCCCCGTTGTCATTGAAGAAGATGAGTCCGGCGCCACGCTTGCCGTCGCGGCTCTTCATGACATGGCCGCCGATAATCGGCCCGGGAGACTTTTCATTGTTCGAAAGCGTCAGTCGCATTTTCCCGTCTGCGCCGACGATGTTGATCCGCTGCGTATCGATCTCGTCGAACTTCACTTTGCCGTTGTCCGCGGCGACCAGGATCAAAGCGACAAACAGAAGGGTTGAGATCGTGGCCCAACCTTTGAGTAGACGCAGTTCCTTTTGAATTTTCTGATTTTGATCCATCGTATTGTCCTCTCCTTTGACAGAAAATGGCGAGCCGCGACGATCGATGCTGATCCGCTCGTTCCCGGCCCATTCGCATTGACCATTGTGTCAAACCAAACTTAGAAGAGAGTATCCACGGCCTCAACTCGATGAAATCCGCGAGGGATCAGGAATTGGTGGATTACTCGTATCGTTTCGATAAGAGCCCGCTCCACAGATATTTGCGAAGAACGGTTCGCGCTTATCCTTCCGCAATCTACCACGGTGCTCGTTCTGGGTTGTAAGCATGTTTCGCATCAGTCGCAAATGACTGTGTGCTGGCTGGTGGCGAACACCCTTTTGGGAGTTGGCATGCAAGTAGGTGCCGAAGCGCTCGCGTCAGGGTCGACCCGGGAGCTGCCTTGCGATCTTCTCTTCGACACACTGGCCAAGACTGCCGTCGTAGGCTCCGGCTCATATCGGAAAGCTGTCAAGTCTACCATCACCATCTGTTTTCAATAGCTTAGAGATACAGTTTCTGCCGAGGGACAACCGTGGCGCATCGGGTTCGGCCCCGTCGAGGATTGGCCTAGATCATGACCATCGCGGCCACCAAAGAAGGGACCGTCGTCGAGGTCCTTGTTCCAATGGAGCAGAGCCCCGATCCCGAACCGGTTCAGGCCGAGCCACAGCAGTCATCACCCTTCTGGGACGTTCTTACTAAGGTGGGGCTGGCGCTTGGCATAATCGTCTCCATTCGCTCTTTGAACGAGTAATAGACGCTTGGACGTTCTAGAGGGGGAACGTCCAAGCTCCCGCTAACAACATTCGTTGGACATTGACGACAATGACCAATCGCAAGTCCCCGGATTGTGCCGGTGTCTGGAGCCGAGCAGGTCTGCCGCGAGACTTACAGTATCGCGACGATGTTAGACGCAAAACATAATAAAACCTGGTTGTGCCGTGACGAGATCTTGACAGTTTCTATATTTCTGCTATTGTCGAATTATGGTTGCTGCCAAATCAAAGGGCGCCGAGCAGGTTGCCAAGTATGCCGATATGTTTACCGCCATGGGAACAGAGCCGCGTCTGCGAATCATGCAACTCCTTCTCTCCGCTCACCCGGAAGGCCTCGTCGTCGGCGAAATTCACAGCGAACTCGGCATCCCCAATTCGACGCTCTCACATCATCTGGAAAAACTGAAGAATGAGGAGCTGGTCAAGGTGCGGCGCGAAAGCACTTTCCTCTGGTACACCGCCAACACCGAGGCTTTAAAAGAGCTGTTGGGCTTTCTCTACGCCGAATGCTGCACTCGCAATAAGGCGGTCAAACCCGAGGCTATCCTCGCTTGTTGCAAATAGGAGCCAGGCCGATGATTAAACCGAAAGTGCTGTTTCTGTGCTCTGGGAATTCGTGCCGCACTCAAATGGCCGAGGCGTTCCTCCGCGATCTCGCGGGAGATCGGTTCGACATCACCAGCGCGGGTGGCGAAGCCACACCCCTTGACCCAGCCGCGGTTGAAGCCATGAGAGAGCTGGGCATCGATGTTTCCGGCCAGCAGTCCAAGTGCGTCGATCCACTTTACCGAGAGCGTTTTACCTTCGTAATTATGCTGTGTGATCGCCAGGAGGAACGATCCTGTCCGATTTTCCCCGGAGCTATCTGGCGGCAGCAATGGAATCTGGAAAACCCGGCCCGTATCGACGCACCCGAAGAACACCGGCAGGTTGTTCGCCACGTAAGGGATCGACTTCGCCAGCACGTCCTGCAATTTGTCAGTGAACAACAATAAGGAGAACCATGGAAATCAAAGAGGTCGTAAAAGAGAAGTACGGCCAGGCCGCCTTGCGTGTCGCGGTTGGGGGGAGCTCCTGCTGTGGGGCGAGCGCGAGACTTGATGGTTGCAGCATAGATCCAATCACCTCGAATTTATACGACGAAAACCAAACCGGCGAGATCCCGGAGGAGGCGGTCCTGGCCTCGCTAGGTTGCGGCAACCCCACTGCCCTGGCCAAACTCAAAGCCGGCGAGACGGTTCTTGATCTCGGCTCCGGAGGCGGCATCGATGTGCTCCTCTCGGCTCGACGCGTCGGGCCCACGGGTAAGGCTTATGGACTCGACATGACCGATGAAATGCTGGCTCTTGCGAGAGAAAACCAGCGCAAGGCCGGCGTCCAGAACGTCGAGTTTCTCAAGGGCGAGATCGAAAGCATTCCCCTCCCCGACAATTCCGTCGATGTCGTCATTTCCAATTGTGTTATCAATCTCTCCGCCGACAAAGACAAGGTGCTGCGCGAAACCTTCCGTGTTCTCAAGCCCGGCGGCCGCTTCGCCGTCTCCGATGTCGTTGTCCGCGGCGACGTGCCGGAACAGGTACGGCGCAGCATGGAAATGTGGGTTGGCTGCATCGCCGGTGCGCTGCAGGATTCTGAATATATCGCCAAGCTCGCCAAAGCCGGATTTGACGATATCGACATTGAGCCGACCCGAGTTTACAGCATCGAGGACGCGCTGCAATTTCTCACGGGCGAAGGCCTCGACGTCGACGCGATCGCGCCGCAGGTTCAAAACAAATTCATGAGCGCATTTATCCGCGCCGTAAAGCCAGCCCCTAAGGAGTGTTGTGGTCCGGCGTGCTGTAGCTGAGGCGCTGGGAACAGCCTTCCTCCTGGCGGCCGTCGTTGGCTCCGGCATCATGGGTGAACGCCTCGCCGCTGGTAACGTCGCGATCGCGCTCCTCGCCAATACGATAGCGACCGGAGCCATGCTGGTCGCGTTGATCCTTACCTTTGGACCGATATCGGGCGCGCACTTCAATCCGGCCGTTACACTGGCTGACGCGACACAGGGCGGTCTACCCTGGCGTGAAGTGCCGCTCTACATCGCCGCTCAAATAACCGGGGCTTTCGCCGGTGTCGCGGCAGCTCACCTGATGTTCGGCGAGCCGATGTTTTTCGCGTCGCGCAATGTCCGCGCCGGAGGCCCGCAGCTCTTCAGCGAATTCGTCGCAACGTTCGGGCTCCTCTCCATCATCTGGGGTTGCGCCCGCTTGCGATCTTCGGCCGTGCCGTTTGCCGTGGGTGCCTACATCACCGGAGCCTACTGGTTTACATCCTCGACTTCGTTTGCCAATCCGGCCGTCACTCTGGCCCGCGCCGCGTCGGATACGTTCGCGGGCATCCGCCCAGCCGACGCGCCGGGGTTCATCGTCGCGCAGCTCGCCGGCGCCATAGCCGCCACGCTGCTTTTCCGGTGGCTGGTGCCGTCACTTCCGAAAGCGGCCGGTAACGTTGTCGTTGCTCACCCTCAAAAGGAAGCGACCCATGCCCGCTAAAAAACGAGTCCTTATTCTCTGCACTGGAAACTCGGCGCGCAGCCAAATGGCCGAGGGTTTATTGCGTCACGATGCTGGAGATCGCTTCGAGGTGGAAAGCGCAGGCACTAAACCCAGCCATGTCCGGCCCGAGGCCATCACGGTCATGAACGAGCTGGGCATCGACATTTCCGGTCACCGTTCCAAGAGTGTCGACGAATTCACCGGCCAGCAATTCGATTACGTCTTGTCGGTCTGCGACAACGCGAAAGAGAGTTGCCCGATTTTCCCCGGCAAGACGGTCACTATCCATCAAAATTTTGAAGATCCGGCGATCCTGAAGGGGCCCGAAGAAGAGCGACTCGCCGCGTTCCGCCGCGTCCGCGATCAAATCAGCCTATTTCTTCGTAACTTCGCTCGCAGCAACTAGCGAATCATGGAGCAATCGCCCGTTTTGTGATCTTCGATCTGGAATTTCAGAAATTCGTGAACTGCATCGAGTGCTGGCTTGTTGTCGGCCGTGATCTTGATTCGCGCGCCGCGAGGGGTTTCCTGTAATTCCCAGTGAAGTTGATCCTTAAGCTTGGTCATGGTCGCCCGGGCCAGGAAGATCGCCACTTTCAACATCAACAACATCAACAAGCGTCTACACAATCTCGTGGCGTGGCTCGCGAAGGCGCAGCCCGAGGCCGTCTGCCTCCAGGAGCTCAAAGCAGAGCCGCAAGCATTCCCGGCGGGTGCCCTTCGTGACCTCGGCTATCCAGCCGCCGCAGTAGGGCGTTGCACGAATCGGGGGCTGGAGAACTTCCCAGAGGGCA
>JBEKOZ010000155.1:0-8889 GCA_049521275.1 Bryobacteraceae bacterium
TCAGGCGTGGATGGACATCAGCTACCGTTCGGCGGTGCAGGGCAATCTCGATCCGGCCGTGCTGATGGCTCCCATTCCCGAGCTTCGCGCCCGCGTGCACGAACTGTTGAAGCGCACCGGATCGCGGCCCGGGCATATTTTCAATCTCGGACACGGCATTCTGCCGGAGACTCCGGTCGAAAATGTGAAGGCGTGCGTGGAGATCGTGCGCGAGTTTAAATTGTAACTTGTGGGGCCGCCAATTATGGCGGCAGCCGCCCTTTCGTGGCGGCTTCGAGACACGTCCGCCAGCGTCGGCTGAAACGCCGACTTGCCGCCATAATTGGCGGCCCCACCCGACCGGAACGATAATGATCAAAGTGTGTGGGCTAACCTGTAAATTGTGACGCAGCACGTCGTCATTATCGGCGGCGGTATCTCCGGCCTGTCGGCCGCCTACGATCTGGCGCGCGCCGACATCCCACACACTCTGTTCGAAAAGATGCCGCGCACGGGCGGCGTGATTGAAACGCGCACCCAGGACAACTGCGTGCTCGAATGCGGTCCGGACAGCTTTCTTTCGGCGAAGCCCGAAATGGCCGCGCTGATCAAGGAACTGGGCCTCGAAGGCGAGATCATCGGATCCAACGATTCTCAGCGCACCACGCACATCCTGAAACACGGCAAGCTGCTGCCGCTGCCCGAAGGCGTGATGATGATCGTGCCGACGAAGGTCATGCCGCTGCTAAAATCCAACCTGCTGGGTTGGGGAACCAAAGTGCGCATGGCACTCGAATTGACGCGTCGCCCTCGCCTTTATCCGGATCGCAGCGTGGCCGAGTTCGTGGTCGATCACTTTGGCCAGGAAACGCTCGATTATCTGGCCGAGCCTCTGCTCGCTGGCGTCTACGGCGGCGATCCGCGCCAGTTGAGCGCGGCGAGCGTACTGCCGCGGTTCGTCGAGATGGAGACGACCGAGGGTAGTCTCGGACGAGCGGTGATGAGCGCGAAGCGCCCTGCCTCGCGACCTTCCTCACCCCCGGGGAGTTCTCTGTTCAAGACGCTTGCCAGCGGCCTCGGCACGCTGACCGAGACGCTCGCGACCTATGCCCATGTGAAGCACGCCGCCGTCGAGGCGATCGAGCGCCGGAGTGGCGGATTCAGGGTCCGCACGGATGGAGAATGGCTGGACGCGAGCAACGTCATCGTCGCGACGCCCGCGCCTGCGGCCGCCGCTCTTGTCGCCGGCATCGCTCCGGAGCTCGCGGGTCTGCTGAAAACGATTCCCTACAGCTCCTCGGCCATCGTCTCCCTGCTGTTCGACGAGGCCAAATTCGACGGACAGCGCGCCGGCTTCGGTTTCCTGGTACCCAAGCGCGAGCGCGACCGCCTGGCCGCCTGCACCTTCGTGGGGACCAAGTTCTCGCATCGCGTCCCCGCCGATCGCATCCTGCTGCGCTGTTTTTTGGGAGGCGTCGGCGACCAGGCGATTTTGAGCGAGACCGACGACTCCATTGTCACCATCGCGCGCGAGGAATTGCGGCGCATCCTGGGCCTTACCTGCGCGCCCCTGTTGACGATGATCTCCCGTTGGCCGCAGTCGATGGCGCAATATACCGTCGGACACGCCGCTCGGGTGAAGGAAATCAAGGCCCGGGTGGCGGCGGTTCCCGGCCTTTCGCTCGCGGGGAACGCGTATGATGGAATCGGATTGTCCGATTGCGTGCGCACTGGCAGGCAGGCGGCCGCCGATATTCCCCGCGTATGAAAATTCTGGTCGCCGACGATCAGGCGGATGTGCTCGAAGCCATACGCCTTCTGCTGAAGGGCGCGGGACATTCCACCGAAACCGTGGAATCGCCGCGCGCCGCCATCGCCGCAGCCCAGCGCGACTCCTTCGACCTGGTGCTGATGGACATGAATTATTCGCGCGACACGACATCAGGCGATGAAGGGCTCGCTCTGCTGGATCATCTGCTCGCTTCCTCGAGCGGGGTCCCGGTGATCGTGATGACGGCGTGGTCCAGCGTCGATCTGGCGGTCGAAGCCATGCGGCGCGGGGCGGTTGATTTCATCCAGAAGCCCTGGGACAACGCGCGCCTCCTGGCCACCATCGAGAAGCAGGCAACGCGTTCGAAAGAACGCAAAAAAGCCCGCAGCGATCTGGAGATCGCGAGGCACGTCCAGCAGCGCATGCTTCCGCAGCACGCGCATCCGCTCAAAACCGCCGCCTTCGGGGGACGCTGTGTCCCGGCCCGCGAAATCGGCGGAGACTATTACGATTTTCTCGACCTCGGCCCCGGCCGGCTGGGCGTGCTGCTGGCGGACGTGTCGGGCAAAGGCGTGGGGGCCGCGCTGCTCACCGCGAATTTGCAGGCGTCCTTCCGCAGCCAGCTCGAACTCGGCCTCAAGCATCCCCGGGCCCTGCTCGTGTCGGTCAACAAGCTGTTTCACGAATCGACCCCAGCGGAATATTTCGCCACGCTTTTTTTTGCCGAGTATCGCGACCTCACCCATGAGCTGCGCTACATCAATTGCGGCCATCCCGCGGCGCTGCTGCTGCGCGCCTCGGGCGCGATCGAACGTCTGGAGGCGACCGCCCTGCCGATCGGCATTTTCGCGTCCTGGACCTGCGAGGAAAAAACCGTGACCGTCCGGCCGGGCGATGTGCTGATCGCCTTCTCCGACGGCGTCCTCGAAGCCGGCGTCGAGAGCGGCGAAGAGTTCGGAGAAACGCGGCTGATCGACGCCCTGCGCGCCGCGCGGGCGGCCGAACTGGAACCCCTGCTCGATTCCATCATCGGAGAAGTGCTGCGCTTCAGTCCCGAAGTGCAATCGGACGATGTCACCCTGATCGCGCTGCGCATCACCTGAGGAGGAACCCTTTGACCCCTATTGAACAGGACTTATCCAGCCGTATTCGGGCCTTGGAGCTAGAACTCAAAAGCGCTCTAGCGGAAAAGGAGCAGGCGTTTGAGTATCGCGTTTCGCTCGGCAAAGCGCGCTTCGAAAAAGCTGTGCTGGCCAAGCACCACGACCTGAAGCACTGGCTCCCGTCTTACCTTCTCGAAGGACGTTTTTTGGCGTACGTCACGGCGCCCATCATCTATTCCGGCATCGTTCCGTTCGCCCTGCTCGATCTGTTCCTGAGCGTTTATCAGGGCATCTGCTTCCCCATCTACGGAGTTCCGAAAGTCCGGCGCGCGGACTATTTGCTCTTCGATCGGGCCACGCTCAAATATCTGAATCTTCTGGAGCGCCTCAATTGCCTTTACTGCTCTTACGGGAATGGCGTGCTGGCCTACGGCGTGGAAGTGGCGGCGCGAACGGAACAGCATTGGTGCCCCATCAAGCATGCGCAGCGTCTCCGGGCGCCGCATTCCCGGTACTCGCATTTCTTCGACTACGGCGACGCCCAACAATACAGCCGGAACATCGAAACGGTGCGCAACGATTTTGTGGACGTGCGTAGTTTGACCAAGCCCGGCGCTCCTCCAAAATGAATGCGCAAAATTGAATCGCTCTTTCTGCCCGGACCCGCTGGACGATTGGAAGCGCTGCTCGAGGAACCCGAAGACGCGGCGCCCCGCGAAGCGGCGCTCGTTTGCCATCCTCATCCGCAGCACGGCGGGACCATGCACAACAAGGTGGTCTACCGCATCGCCCGGGGATTGCGCTCCACCGGATCGGTGGTGCTGCGGTTCAATTATCGCGGCGTGAATTTGAGCGAGGGCGGTTACGCCGAGGGCGAGGGCGAGCTCGAGGACGCGCGCGCCGCGCTCGATTATCTGCGCGAGCGTTATCCCGCGCTGCCCTTCACCGTCGCCGGATTTTCCTTCGGATCGAGGATCGCGCTACGCCTCGGCTGCGGCATCGCGCGGCGCGTGATTGCCGTCGGGTTTCCCACTTTTTATAGGGACAAATCCTCGCTCGATACCTGCACCACGCCGCGGGTGTTTATCCAGAGCACGCACGACCAGTTCGGATCGGTCGAGGAGATCGAAGCGATCGTCCGGCCGCTGCCGGAACCGAAACAGCTCCATCTGATCGAAGCAAAAGATCACTTCTTCGCGGGCGCACTCGACGCGCTGGAAGCGGTATTTATGGTCATTTGAGGCTTCCTAGGGAAGCTATTTTGGTGTTTTAAGGTCTTTTAAGGAGGCTTAAGACGCCGCCAGGCGCAGTTCGCGCTCCATGCGGCGCGTAGCGCGGTCGCTGATCAGGTAGGCTACCTTGCTCAACAGTTCCGGGATGTCCTCGGGCTTGATCAGCAGGAAGTTCTGATGCTTGGCGGGCGCCGGCCGGGCATTCTGGTAAGTGGTCAGTAAAGCGGTCGCCGGTTTGTAATCCTTCATGCGGGCATGAGAGATTACCTTCAACCCCGAATCCGGCGATTCCATCGCTAAGTCGCTCAAAACAAGCTCATATTCGCCTGCATCGAGCTTCCCCACGGCCTCCGCGGCACTGGCCGCCGAGTCGACATTGTAGCCCCCGGCCTTCAGCACGGTTTGCAAGGTCAACCGCGACGTGGGGTCGTCATCGACAAGCAAGACCCGCGCCAAATCGTAATCGAGGATCCGTGATTTATATGTCAAGCGGACTACTTCCGGATTCCAGTTTAACCCAGAACACCTGAATTTCGACCCGGAGATTTTCCTAGATCCCGTTTTTGGAAGGGCAAACTATTGATTTTAAATATCGTTTTGACCGAACACGCGGGCGAAGATCTGGTCCACATGAGCGAGGTGGCGATCGAGCGAAAAGGCCGTCTGAATCTGTGCAATCGATAGATAGGAAAGGATTTTTTCATCCGACTCGATAGCCGCGCGAAAATCGCCCCCGGTTTCCCAGGCCTGCATGGCGTGTTTTTGCACCGTTTGGTAGGCCTCTTCGCGAAGCATGCCGGCGGCGGCGAGGTCGAGCAGGAGTTGCCCCGAAGAGATGAGACCCTGGGTGCTATCGAGGTTCTTTTTCATCCGCTCGGGATAGACGCGCATGCCATCGATCAGCCACAGTGTTTTGGCCAGCAGATAATCCGTAAGTATCGCGGAGTCAGCGAGAATGATGCGCTCCACCGAGGAGTGGGAGATGTCGCGCTCATGCCACAAGGCAATATTTTCCATCCCCGCCTGCGCGTTCGCGCGGACGATGCGGGCCAGGCCGCAGATTTGTTCCGCGGTCACGGGGTTGCGCTTGTGGGGCATGGCGGAAGAACCTTTTTGGCCCTCGCTGAACGGTTCTTCCACTTCACGGACTTCGGTGCGCTGGAGATGGCGGACTTCGAGAGCGATCTTTTCTAGAGTGGCTGCGAGAATGGCGAGCGCGTTGAGCCACGCGGCATGCCGGTCTCTGGCAATGACTTGGGACGCGATGGCGGCGGGTTTCAAGGACAGGCGCAGACAGATTTTTTCTTCAGCTTCGGGGCCGATGTGGCCGAAGGTGCCGACGGCTCCGGAGATTTTGCCGACGCGCAGGTCTTCCGAAGCGGCGGAGAGACGGGCGATGTTACGCGTCATTTCGTCGTACCAGAGCGCCAGCTTGAGGCCGAAGGTGATGGGTTCGGCATGGATGCCGTGGGTGCGGCCGATTTGGACGGTGTGTTTGAATTCGTGGGCGCGGCGGTCGAGCGAAACGGCCAGCGTCTTCGACGCCTTTATAAGGAGGATGGAAGCCTGCTGCAAGACGAGAGCCTGGGCGGTATCGACCACGTCGTTTGAGGTGAGGCCGTAGTGCAGCCAGCGGGATGCTTGGGCGTCGCCCGCGGCGGCCATGGTTTCGGAAACTGCGGTGGTGAAAGCGATGACGTCGTGCTTCACTGTCGCTTCGATTTCATGAATGCGGGCGACGTTGAAACCGGCGTGGGCGCGGAGGGCTTTCGCCGCGTCCCGTGGGACTTCGCCGGTGTCGGCTAAAGCCTCGGCGGCCGCTAGTTCTACCTCCAGCCATTGGGCGAAGCGGTTTTCGTCGGAGAAGATGCGGCCCATTTCGGGGCGGGTGTAGCGAGCGATCATGGTTCCCTTTTTTATCGTAGCGTGAAGGGGGTGGAACGCATTGGGGCGGCGGAAGTCGGCTATACGGCGTCGGGGTCGGACACCGGGCCTCGCCACGAGTGGCGACGCGGCACGCCTGGGGGCGCGCGCCACAAGGCGCCAGGCGCTCGGTCTAATAGGTGAAGGATTCGGTGGGCTGTTTGGGGTGCGCGATGACCAGTCTGGTGAATAAGGCGCGGCCGTCCAAAGCTTGCGACGCGCACAGACGCACGATTTCCGGGTGATTGTTGCTTTCGCTGATGTGGCCGAGGATCAGCGTCGAGGTGCTGCAATCGAGATCGTCGCGAATGAAAGAGCAGGCGACGTCGTTCGACAGATGGCCGTTTCTGCTCAGCACGCGCTGCTTGACGGACCAGGGATAAGGGCCGACCTTCAGCATCTCCACATCGTGATTCGATTCGAGCAGCAGCAGGTCCGAGCCGCGCAGATGATGACGGATGGAATCGGGAATATAGCCGAGATCGGTGGCAATCGAAATCTTGATGCCTTCGGCGCGGAAGGAAAAGCCGACGGGATCGGCGGCGTCGTGAGGGATGGTGAAGCTGGTGACATCGATATCGCCGATGGTGAAGCTGGAGCCCGCTTGAAACAGTTCAAGGTGCGGCGGGTTTTCGTCCCACTGAATGGCGGGCGCGGTCATGCGGGAAATGTAAACCGGGATGCGCAGCTTGCGGGCTATTACCTGAAGACCACTAATATGATCGGAGTGCTCGTGGGTGATCAGAATGGCGGTGAGCGATTCGGGCTCGCAGCCGGTCGACTTCAGACGCTCGAAGGTCTCCTTGCGGGACAGGCCGGCGTCGATCAGGAGACAGGTTCGCTGGGTGCGCACCAGCGTGGAATTGCCGGCGCTCGAAGACGCGAGAACCGATACTTTAACGATGGTGGGCCTCCTCGAAGACTACCTATTACTATAGCGGAGTCGGCCGAGTGGTTTAGGATAGAGCTATGAAGGCTCGCGTGTTTGTATCGCCCAAGACGACGGTGCTCGATCCGCAGGGGCAGACCATCCGGGGCGCGCTGAACGGACTCGGGCATCGGTCGATTGCCGAAGTGCGGCAAGGGAAGTTCTTTGAAGTGGAGCTGACCGGGGAAAGCCGGGAAGCGGCTGCTATCGAAATGGACCAGATCGCGCGCGACGTGCTGTCGAATCCGGTGATCGAAGATTACCGGGTGGAATTTTTCGATTAAACATTTATGTGTGGAATTGTCGGTTACATCGGTCCGAAGAACGCGGTTCCCATCATCCTTGACGGGCTGCGGCGGCTGGAATATCGGGGCTACGATTCGGCGGGGATCGCGGTGCTCGAGGAGAACGGCTGCCTGACGGTGCGCCGCGCCTCGGGAAAACTGCGCAATCTCGAAGACGCGCTGAAGCTGAATCCCATCGACGGCGATTACGGGATCGGGCATACGCGTTGGGCGACGCACGGCCGGCCGACGGAGGAGAATGCGCATCCGCATCGCGATTGCCACGGCGACATCGTGGTGGTGCATAACGGCATCGTCGAGAATTACCTGACGCTGAAGCAGGAACTGGCCGAGGAAGGGCACCGGTTCGTGACTGAAACGGATACCGAGATTATTGCCCACTTAGTCGAGAAATATTACGACGGCAATCTTGAAAATGCGGTGAGAGACGCCGTGCGCAAGCTGACGGGGGTGTTCGCGCTGGTGGTGATTTCCCGCAAAGATCCGAACAAGATTGTGGCCGCGCGGTCCGGTCCGCCGGTGGTGGTGGGGTTGGGCGACGGGGAATATTTCGTGGCGTCCGATGTGCCGGCGCTGCTGAGTTACACGCGCGACATGTTCTTTCTGGCCGACGGGGACATCGCGGTGCTGACGCGCGACGGCGTCCATCTGACCGATTTCAACGGGCGCCCGGTGAAGCGGCAGGTGTCGCACATTTTGTGGGACCCGATCATGGCCGAAAAGGGCGGCTACAAGCATTTCATGCTCAAGGAAATCTTTGAGCAGCCGCGCGCGGTGCGCGACACCACGCTGGGACGGGTGGGACAGGAATCGGGGCGGATCTTTTTGGACGAGATGGATATTTCGGCCAAGGATTTCCGGGCGTTTTCGAGTGTGCGGATCATCGCGTGCGGCACCAGCTGGCACGCGGCGCTGGCGGGAAAATTCATGATCGAGCGGCTGGCGCGCATTCCGGTCGAGGTGGACTACGGCAGCGAGTTTCGCTACCGGGATCCGATTGTGCGGCCGGATTCGCTGACCATTGTGATTTCGCAGTCGGGCGAAACGGCAGACACGCTGGCCGCGCAAAGAGAAGCCAAATTGAAAGGCTCGAAGACGCTGGCGATTTGCAATGTCGTCGGGTCCATGATCACGCGCGAGGCGGCGGGCACACTGATTACGCATGCGGGGCCGGAGATCGGCGTGGCGTCGACCAAGGCATTTACCGGCCAATTGACGGCGCTGTTTCTCATCGCGATGTACATGGGGCAGGTGCGCAACACGCTGGACGAAAAGACGTCGCATCCACTGGTGGAGCAGCTGCTGCACATTCCTTCGCAGCTGGAGGAACTGCTGCGGCGCGACGCGATTTACGAGGATTTATCGAAGGCGCTGTTTCGTTCGTCGGACTTTTTATATTTAGGCCGGGGGATTCATTTTCCGATTGCGCTCGAAGGCGCGCTGAAGCTGAAAGAGATTTCCTATATTCACGCGGAAGGGTATCCGGCGGGGGAGATGAAGCACGGGCCGAATGCGCTGATCGATGGGAATCTGCCGACGGTGGTGCTGGCGACGTGCGATCCGGGGGACGAGCTGAGTCGCGTGCTGTATGAAAAAACGCTGTCCAATATTCAGGAAGTGAAGGCGCGCGAAGGGATCGTGGTGGCGG
>JBEKOZ010000156.1:0-8846 GCA_049521275.1 Bryobacteraceae bacterium
TTCCTTTCTTGGTCGTAAGGTCGCGGCCCACATAGCGGGAGATCGAAACCTGCTGGGTCCTCTCTTGCTGCTGACGTGCACGTGCGATTTCATCACCGCTGAAGCGTCCTGACCGAGCTTTTTAATTCTTTTCGTTCTTGTCACTGCCCTGTCGGCTTGGTTCCTGATATCCGCATAGACGGCCTGACAACGTCTCTCGCATCAAGGCCGTGTGATCATTCGCAGCTTTGCCAGCATCGGGTCCGTGTCGCGATTTCGACATCGGAGTCTTCACAGCAGCTACACCACAGGGATGTGCCGCTTTGTATCCCTATTTTTGTGCTTACACTAGACAGGAAGGATCCCCGATGAGCCTGACTAAAATCTCATATTCCGCCTTTCTGATGTTTGTGATTGCCGCGGTGACTGCGCAAACACCCTCCGAATCCGTCGACAAATACCAATGGCTCGAAGACGTCTCGGGCGAGCGCTCGATGGCCTGGGTCAGGACGGAGAATGAACGCTCCGCGAAAGTGCTCGAGAGCGATCCGCGTTTCGCTCACCTCGAGGCCGCTGCACTGAAGGTGCTGGAGTCTCCGGAACGGCTTCCCGAACCCCACTTGAACGGAGATGACGTGTACAACCTCTGGAAGGACGCCGTACATGTCAGAGGGATTCTGCGGCGCACCTCCGTTGCCGATTACCTCACCGCGCAGCCGCATTGGCAGACCGTGCTGGACTACGACGCTCTGGCGAAACACGACAACGAGAAATGGGTGCCGGCGGGACTCGACTGCCTCTATCCGGGAAACGATCTGTGCCTCGTGGGGCTCTCCGCGGGCGGCGAGGACGCTGACACTGAGCGCGAGTTCAGTCTGAAGGCCGGCAAGTTCGTCGAAGGCGGCTTCGTACTGCCCCGATCTAAACAGGATACAAACTGGTTGGACAAGGATACGTTGCTGGTGTCGAGGGATTGGGGCCCCGGCACCATGACCAAGTCCGGGTATCCCTTCGTCCTGAAGCTCTGGAAGCGAGGCCAGCCCCTCGATCAAGCCAAAGAGGTCTATCGCGGCGCCGAGACCGATGAGCGGCCCACGGACGGACTTACGCTTCACGACGGCGAAGGCCATCAGGTGACCCTCCTCGTACGTGGCGTGACTTTCTTCGAGAGCGTCGTCTCGCTGCTGACTCCCGAGGGAGCGAAACGGATCGCGCTGCCTGGCAAGCTCCGAATCGAGGCGCTGGTCGCCGGCCGTGTGATTGTCGAGCTCAATGAAGACTGGAAGCCGGAAGGCGCGGCGGAAACATTTGTCCAGGGCTCCGTCGTCTCGTTGGATTTGGCGGCCATGATGCGGGACCCACTGCATCTGAAACCACGCGTCGTATTTGCTCCCAGTTCCACCGAGTTTGCGCAAAAGGTGGTCAACACAAAAGGTCGTCTGCTCCTGACGACGCTCGAAAACGTGCAGGGGCGGCTCTACAGTTACACTCCGGGCGCAGACGGATCGTGGACGCGAACGAAGCTGCGCGTGCCCGACAACCAGACCCTCTCCGGCATAACCGCGAACTGGGCCGATGACCGTTTTTTTCTTGAAGTCGACGGCTTTCTCACTCCCTCATCCCTTCTGCTCGGCGACGCCGCTAACGGCGCTCTCAAAGAAGCGAAGACGCTGCCGGCGCAGTTTGACGCCTCGCGGGACATGGTCGAACAGCTGAGCGCCGTTTCGAAAGATGGAACAAAGGTGCCCTATTTCGTGGTGCGGCCCAAGGACATGAAATTCGATGGTGCGAACCCGACGGTGCTCAACGCCTACGGCGGCTTCCAGGTCTCGTCGACGCCATTTTATTCCGCCTACATCGGCAAGCTTTGGCTGGAGCGCGGCGGCGTCTACGTGCTGGCGAACATTCGCGGCGGCGGGGAATTTGGTCCCGCATGGCACGAGGCCGGCCTCAAGACCAAGCGCCAGCGTATTTACGACGACTTCGCAGCAGTGGGCGAGGATTTAGTGAAGCGGCGGATTACGTCTCCGCGCCGCCTGGGCATCGAGGGCGGCTCGAACGGCGGCCTGCTGATGGGCGTGGAAATGACTCAGCATCCCACCATGTGGAATGCCATCGTGATCCAGGTTCCCCTGCTTGACATGCTGGGGTTTGAGCACATCGCCGCGGGTGCGTCCTGGGTGGGCGAATACGGTTCGGTCTCGATTCCCGAACAGCGCGCGTTCCTCGCCTCGATCTCTCCTTACAACCAGCTCAAGCCCGACGTGACCTATCCCGAGCCGCTGATCTTCACTACTACCAAAGACGACAGGGTCGGGCCAGTGCATGCGCGAAAATTCGCCGCCAAGATGGAGGAATTCGGGAAGCCATTCTATTACGACGAGATCATAGAAGGCGGACACGCGTCCGGCGCCGACCTGAAGGAAAAGGCGAAGACCTATGCCGTCGAGTACACCTATCTGACGCGCAAGCTCATCGACTAAGGTATTCCGAGCAAGCACTGCCTGCGAAACCCGCTCTTCGGAATCCAGTGGGAGCGTTAGCGGACATTATCGACCATTCCCAGAAAGTCATTCTGAGTACTTCCGGATGTCCCACAAAACGGAGTATCTGGCGCGTCGTCACAAGTAGTCGAAGAAGTTCATCGGGAAATTGGCAGGTCCTTACCGTATCTTCGAGCCCCTATTGGATGGCGATCGTGACGATGTTCGAAGGCCTCCCGGCGGCCCCTGTCAAACTCAACTGCAGCGGCACCTGATTGCCCGACAACGCGTTTGAGGGAATCTGCACGTTCACCTGGTAAAGCCCCACAAACCCTGGCGCAAGACCGGAAAACTGCACCGGCGCGGAGCAGAGTCCGATGCTACCGCTCGCCCCAGCGCATCCGATGAGAGTCGCCGGCTCCGCCGCGGTGGGCGATAAACCCGTCGCAGGCGCGCCGTCGCCCGGCTGATTCGTCACCGCCCCCAGCCCCGTTGTATAGATCGAAATATACTCGCCCTTAGCCGCCGGCCTCGACCCGGGGAATGCCCCGGACGGCGCAACGATGGTCGACGTCCCCGCGATCAGTGCCGCGCCTTGCCCGGAGCCTTGTTGATTCGTCGTGAAAATCTGTGGAGCAATTTGGATCGCCGCGGTCACCGTGTTCGACGCGCCTGCGCTCGTCACCACCTGAATGCTGGCCTGCGTGCCTGATGTTTCCCAGGGCATCACGAAGTCGATCTGCGACGTGAAGACGAAATAGACCGGTGCGGGCGTTCCGTTCACCAAAACTTTCACGCCGCCCAGCGAAACTGGGAACGGAGCCGTCGCCACGGTGGTCGCCGACGCCAGTTGCGATCCGAACAAGGCCGTGAACGTCCCCGGAGCCAATCCCACCGCGAACGAGTTCGTCGGCGAATCGTTGGTCACAGAGACCGGGCCCGCGGCATTCTCCAATCCGTTCGGATAGATTGTCGGTCCGGTCGAGACCGGGATCGGGTCGCTCAATCCTCCGGCGCTTCCGCGCGTATTGACAGAGACATAATAAACAGTGGAAGGCGCGATAGTGCCCGCCGGAACGACTGCAGTCAGCTCTTTGGCGCTCACAAAAGTCGTTGGCAACGAGCTGCCATTCAGCCATACTGCCGAGCCTTGGACGAAATTGGTTCAGTTCACCGTCAACACCGCGCCCGAAACCGACGCGCCGCTCACGCGCGGGGCCGTAGTGGGCACCGCCAGATCCCAAGCGCCGCGGCCGGCCGTGGCGACGCGCAAAATTCTCGCGCCCCGATGCAGATTGACACTGGTGACTTCCACGATTGGGAACCCCGAGGCGAGCGGCCACCACGTCTCGCCTCCGTCGGAACTGCGAAACACCTACGACGTGGTGCCCAGGTACATCGTGTCGGGAAGATCCGGATCGATGGCGAGATCCTTGGGGGCATCGGTCACATTGGGGCCGAAATCCCCGGCCTGCCAGCTCATGCCTCCATCGGAACTGACCAGCAACGGGACGCTGGCGGAGCCGTTGGCCTCCAAACTGTAGAACTTCGCCGGATTTGTGGGATCGATGACGATGCCGTTCGCGCCGCTCACACGGGCCGCCTCGCTCACCGGGAGTCCGCCGCTGAAGGTCGCGTTCACTCCGGACGGAGCATTGTTGCTCACAAAGGGGATCGCGTCCCCTACCACCACCACTGTGTTGGATGTGGAAGGCGCCACCGCCATCTTGTTAATCCCCACTGGCATCGTCGCGATGATGGGTCACGTGTTCCCTCCGTCCTGGGTTTGCTGAAGTGTGTTTCCCAGCTGATAATAGAGCGTGTCCGGCGTGGTGAAATCCATCGTCAACCTGCCGCCGGAGGATTGGGGGATCACCTGGACCCAGGTGCCCGGCGCTCCGCCCGCAGTCGATTTGTGGACGGCGCTATCGTCCACCGAATAGACGATGTTCGGATTCTGCGGATTCACCGCGTTGCCGTTTCCATCGCCGCCCAGGCCGACCTCCTCCACGGTAACGTACCGGAATACTGGACCGTGCTGTTGTCTTAAAAGCCTCCGAAGCTGCGGTTCGCGTTGGTCGGGTCCATTCCGGAAGTCGGCTCGAATTCCGCCGTTCCGAACGTGTTATTGAGGTTGATCCATGTCGGGTTCGCGGCGTTTCGAAACGTCGTCGCCGACCAGACGCCACCGTCGTTGGCTTCGTAGGCTGTGTTGCCGTCCGGAGTGAAAATGATCGCGTGCTGATCGCTGTGCAGCTGCGTGGGGCTGCTCTTCGAGTAAATTTCCGTCCACGTCGCGCCTCCGTCGTTCGATCGTTGCAGGTTCAGCGAGCCAGCGTAAACGATACTCGCGTTGGTGGGATCGACCGCGGTTATCCCGGGCGTGCGCGGACCCTGCCCTTCCGGCTTGTATCCTGTGGTGTTCCAAGTCGCGCCGCCATCGGCCGATTTGTACAAATTGAACATAATGTCGCCGGTGAACGTTTCCGTGTGCAGGTAAATCGTCTTCGGGTTGGTTGGCGCGGAGCCGAATCGCACCCTGTTGAACGAATACTCGGCAGCCTGCGGAAGCTGCGTCGATCCGGAGCCTATCGCGGCGGTCCACGTCGTTCCCGTATCGGTGGAAGTCTCGAATACCACCGCATTGGCCAAAAAACCTGCGGCGTAGGCATAGGTGGATGTGCCCGCGTTAAAGTCGATCTGGGTGATTTCGCCGGGAATGGTCGCCACCATGGTCCAGGAAGCGCAGGAATTGGTCGTTTTATAGAGGCTCGAAGTGCCGGGAGAACCGGAACAGTACTCGGACACCAGCCACGTGCCGCTCACACCAGGATGGATCGCGAAAGCTTCCCCGGAGCAAGTGGTGTTGCTCGTCACCGCCGCGAGATCCGTCCAACTCGTACCTCCGTTGGTCGATATGTACAGCAAACCCGAGTCCATCGCGTATAGCGTGTTAGTGAGCACCGGGTCCACCGCGAGCCATTGGATCGACACCAGCGGGCCTGCATCGGACAAAGGCAGCCAGGTCGTGCCGGCGTCGGTGGTTTTCCACAGCTTGCCTAGGAACGTCACTGCGTAGATCGTGCTGGAATTGTGAGGGTCCATCGTGAGGATGAGAATGGAGCCCGCCAAAGGGTTGACGCCGGTGGTCAAGGGCTGCGGGCCGATGAAAGTCCATTGCTGGGGATTTACGATCGCGCTCGACGCGTATGGATTCTCGGTTCCGAAAAGCCTGCGGGCTTCGGTCAGCCGCTCGACGGCGAGCCTGCGCGCCTTGAAATATTCCTGGCGAGCGCCGCGGTCGATTGGCATGTGCTTTGGCGAGGCAGCTTCCGGTTCGGCCTCCTGCCTGACGGCGGGGGTTGGCGGGAGCGCGACGGAGGAGCGGCGTGCGCATGAAGCCATCAGCAGCACTGCGCAAGCAATGATCCTAACCCTGAGCACTGCGCGCACGTTGATCTACCGGGTGAAGCCGGACAGGCGGCCCTGTCCTCTGTCCCCTCGTCAGCTTATTGCTGACGGAACTCCGGAAACCGTCCGGGCGTCAGCAGGACATGAGCTGCATCCAGTTTCTGTTCGAACCTTTTCAGGTCCGTTTCGACCAGCGTCCGCAGCTTCGGCAATTCCTGCTCGACCTCCGCCGCGGCGATCGCGTATTGCTCCTGCTGCGTTCTGGTGGGTGGCTCCAGTAATCCGCGAGTCTCATTCGCCACTCCGTTCGCCCGTTGCGAAATTGACGGAGGGACGTTTTCGCGCCTGCCGCGCAGAGCCTGGTCACCCGACAAGACTACCAGCAGAGCCTCCAGACGGCGATCGAGCGTGTTGCGTTCCTCCATCAATTTTGGATCGGCCGCCGATGCTTCCAGGGCGCGTTTTATGATCGTCAGGCGCTGTTTGGCGGCGTTCGCCGCTTCGAGGGCTCCGCTGACCGCGCTCTGGAGACGCGTGACCCTTTCCAGAAAATCGATGGGGGGCGCGCCGCCGTCGTTGATCACTTCGAAGGTCTGCGCGGTTCCGAGCAGGGTGGTTTTGCCGTCCACTCGCTTGGCGAGCACAACCTTATATTTACCGGCTGGGACGAAATGGCCGCCGCCGGCATTGAAGGATCCATCGCCTTCGTCATCGATTGGCGCGCCGCCGCCACCTCCACCACCGCCGCGACCTCCACGGCCACCGCCGCCGCCCTCGCCCGGAACGGTTGCGGGAAATCCGCGGAGATCCCAGGTCAGGCGATGCATGCCGCGATCCTGCGGACCGGTCATCCGGCGAATCACCTTGCCGGACGCATCGCTAATGGTGATTTCGACGGCAGGAGCCTCGGTTTCGGCCTCGGCGCGCAGCTCGTCCGAAGTCGGATAATGGATCGGCTCTTTCTTTCGCTCAGCTTCCCGCTCGGCATCGCGACGCATTTGGGTTCGGGTGCGCAGGGTGTCGCGCAAATAATACGTCAGCGTGGCGCCGAAAGGGGGATTGTCGGCGGTGTAAAAATTCTCGCCCTGGAATCCCTTACCGCGCCCACCGAGCGGCGACGCCTGCACGTACTCGAGCGCATTCTTCACCGGAAACAAAACCGCTTCTTCCTTGAGGGTCTCGGGCGTCGCCGTGCGGAGCGGCGAATAATCGTCGAGCACGTAGAATCCTCGCCCGAAGGTCGCGAGCACCAGGTCGCTTTCGCGCTTTTGGATCACCATGTCGCGGACTTCGATGGTGGGCAGCCCGCCGCGCAGCCGCGTCCACTTGTCGCCGCCGTCGATCGAGAAATAAAGACCATATTCGGTGCCCGCGAACAGGAGTTTCGGATTCACGAAATCCTCCGCGATGGACATGACGGGTCCATTTTGAGGCAACCCAGCCGAGATATTGGTCCAAGTCTTGCCGCGATCGGCGGTTTTCATGAGGTAGGGTTTGAAATCGCCGTTCTGATGATTGTCGAGCGCGGCATAGGCCACATTCTCCTCGTGCTGCGAGGTCAGCAGACGCTGGACATATATATGTTCCGGCAGCGCGGACAGGTCGGCCTTGCGCCACGCGGCGCCTTCGTCGTCGTGCACCTGGATGAGTCCGTCGTCGGTTCCGACGAACAGTAATCCGGCGCGCTTGGGGGATTCCGAAACCGCACTGATGTTACCGTAGAACGCCGTCGACGCGTTTTTCGCCACGGCGTCCGGGCCCCAGATCTTGCCCATCACCGGCAGCGCATTGCGGTCGAGGCCGCGTGTCAGATCGGGGCTGATGGCCTTCCAGGTATTGCCTCGATCATCGCTGCGAAACAAGACGTTCGCGCCGAAATACAGGCGCAGATGATCGTGCGGGCTGACGATGAGCGGCGCATCCCAGTTCCAGCGCAACGGTGGCTCGCCCTTGGCTTCGATGGGTTTAATGCTGATGCGGCTGCCGGTTTTGCGATTGTAGCGGACCAGGCCGCCACCTTGCGATTCGGCGTATACGGTGTCGGGATCGGCTGGATCGACGCGCGAAACGAAGCCATCGCCGCCGGTGGTGACGTACCAATCCGAGTTCATGATGCCGTTGACGTTGCGCGTTGCCGCGGGTCCGCCCCAGCTGAAGTTGTCCTGCGTGCCTCCGTAGACGTGATAATACGGCTTCGCGTAATCGACATCGACATCGTAGAACTGAAGCGTGGGCAGGTTCGATTTGAACTCCCAGAACTGGCCGCCGTCCCAGGATTCGTAAACGCCGCCATCGCAGCCGACGAAAATATGATCGGTGTTGCGCGGATCCACCCAGATGGTGTGCGAATCGACGTGCTTGTTGCGATCGCCGAGCGCGCGAACGGTGTGCCCGCCATCGTCGGAAACGCGGAAATTGGTATCGGCCGCGTAGAATTTTTCGGGATTCTTCGGGTCGGCGACGATCTGGCCGTAATACATCGGCGTGCCTTCGAACACGGCGCGCCGCTCCCAAGATTCGCCGCTGTCGGCCGACCGGTAGAAGGCACTCTGATTGTTCGCCGCCTCGATTTTGGCATACACCAGGTGCGGCTGGGCGGGAGAAAACGCGATGCCGATACGGCCCAGATCGCCCGCCGGCAATCCGGAGCGAATCCCTCTCCAGGAATTGCCCGCGTCATCGGATTTATAGATCGCTGATTCGGGTCCGCCGTCGATCAGCGTCCACTGGTGGCGCCGCCGTTGGTAGGACGCGGCCAGCAGCCGGTCCGGATTGACGGGATCGATGGCGATATCGGTGACGCCCGTGTTCTCGCTGATGGTCAGAACGTTCTTCCAGGTTTTGCCGCCGTCGACCGTTTTGAAGACTCCGCGATCGCCACCCGGTGACCACAGAGGGCCTTGCGACGCCACGTAGACCGTGTTCGAGTCGCGCGGGTCAATCACGATGCGGGCGATGTGCTGGGAATCCTTC
>JBEKOZ010000157.1:0-8845 GCA_049521275.1 Bryobacteraceae bacterium
TACTTATTTGCGGCCGGGGTGCCGACCATTCTCGGCGGCGCGGCGAATAGCTTCTCGGGATCGGCTGCGGCTGGGAGCGCCAGTTCGAGAAACGCGACGTGCATCTCATCGGTGGTCTGATCTCCCCAATTGACCAGCACCGACGCATTGGGATTCGCAGGGTTGTTGGCCGAGTTATCAAAGTGCGCGACCGAATCGAGCCTGGCTCCCGCCGGCAGAGGCACCGGGTCGCGCAGCACGTAGGTGGTCTGCCAGTTGAAATCGTACTTCGGCACGCGGATCAATAATTCCGTCCGGCCGTCCGGATAAACCACCCGCACCTCCATCGCTTTTCCGCGATAGTGCATGTGGGGCTGCACCGAGACGAGCTTCACCGGCTGTGCCAGCGTCATCGAAGTGCGCGAGACATAATCGCTCTCGCCCGCGGGAATCGCCAGATCGAGATCGCGGAGCGTGTCGATAGCCACCACTCGCTCGGCGGGCGCGGTGTCCGTCAGATAGATTCCGAATTGCGAGTAATCGGTGACCTCCTTCCCGTTGGGGTTGTAGTGCATCTCGAACACGATGTCAGAGCCCGCGCGGATCTGCTTGGCGCCATCCGGCAGCCAGGGCATCGCGACATAGCCAGGCTCCCATCCGATCAACTGCTGGCGGCGATCGAACACTCTCTCGCCTTCGCGCATGCGCCGGCGATCGGCAAGGGCGGCCGATACGATCTCGCCTTTGGGATATCCGGCGAGGTAGCTCGATTCAGGCGCCCGGGCATAAGCGTTGATGTGATGAATCGCGCCGCGCTGATCGATGCGAAACTCCGCCGCGCGGACCCACACATCTTTGGGAAACAGGCCGCCGGTGATCAGGTAGCGATAGGTCAGCTGCCCGGTTGCAGGCACGTGAAAACCCGGCACGCGAATCACGATATCCGGCTTGCCGAGCTTCCAGCCTCCATCCTGGCTGACGGAATGGAATGCCGTTGCCAGTGGTTTGCCTTCCTGCGCGCCCTCCTGCACCCAGGTCGCGAGGGTCCGAATCTCCGCCTCCGTCAATGAGCGGTCGTTGCGGAAGTTGTGCGTGGTTTCGCCGGCCGCGTGCCAGGGCGGCATTTTTCGCGTAAGCACCGCTTCGCGGATGGCCTGGGCCCAGGGCCGCACCTCGGCGTAGCTGGTCAGCGGCATCGGCGCGACCTCGCCCAGTTGATGGCAGGTTACGCAGCGGCGCTCCAGAATCGGCCAGACGTCGGTCGAGAACGCGACTTCGGCGCGAAGGGCTAAGCCGGTGATCAGAGTCAGGAAGGCCGAGAGGAGAATGCGCACTAGCCTGATGATATCGCACGTCCGGACGGACATCGGCTGAAGCCGATGCTGCAAGCTAAAGCTCGCGCCACCGGGATGCTCGACGGGTGGAATTAAGATAGATTCCGGCTGCGCCGCTCGACAGAAGGGCCACGCCGGCGAGCACCGCGAATGCGCCTTTCCAGCCCCAGCCTACGATGACGTTCGCCATGCTGCTACCGGCCATGACGCCGCCAAGGTAACTCAAGCCGTCGATCCATCCGGAAGCGGTCGCGCTCCCTTGCTTGCCGCCGAAGTCGAGCGAGATTGCGCCCGCGAAATACGAGTAGGGTCCGAGCATCAGAAATGCGACCAAGGCGACGAGCCAGACACGCAGATCGATCGAGCCCCTGGTGTTCAAAAGTGCGAGCAAGAGGAGAACGCCGCTGGTGAGAATCAGTCCGACCAGAATGATCAGAGCCCGGCCTTTCGGTCCGAGCCTGTCGCTGAGAAATCCAGCGAAAACCACGGATAATCCGCCGAACAACGGGAACAGAGCGCTTTTCTGCGCGGCGTCGGCGTTGGTTAATCCGAGAGCTTGAGAGAAGTAGGCGGGCGTCCAGACGTTAAAGGTCTCCCGCATCAGGGTGACGCCGACGGAGATCAGGCAGACGAGCCAGAACACCGGGCTGACGGCGAAGGTTTTTAACAGAGAGCGGAGATTTGTTGGACGGGGTGCGTCGCCGGTCGCGTGAAATAAACTCGCCGGGTTCGCCTCCGGCTCGGCGAGCCCCCGGCTCTGCGGAGTTTCTCTCAAGAAGATGACGTTCAGCAATAGCAGGACGCCGAGGACGGCCGCTGCGGCGAAGAAAACTCCTCGCCATCCGAGGCCATGCGCGATCAGGATGGCCATGAACTGGCGGGCAGCGGCATCGCCGAAAAGATAGCTGAGGCTGATCAGCCCCATCACCGTTCCGTAGGTCGAATAGGAAAACCAGCGCGAGGAGATTTTTACCATCCCGGCCCAACCGAGCGATTGCACCAGGCGGTTGCCGAACCAGGCCAAGGTGAAGATGGGCATTCCGCCGCCCAGCGCGAAAATGACGGTGAAGAGAATCGATCCGCCCATGCCATAAAGAAAGTTGCGCCGGCCGCCGAGAAAATCCGCCAGCCAGCCGCTGGGAAACTTGCCCAGAGCATACGCCAGCACTCCCCATGACGCGATCGCACCGAGCTCGACGGTCGCGGTGTTCGCGGGGATGCCGCGGGCTCCCATCTCCTGAATCAACATGGGCACGGCGACCGAAAAATTGGACCGGCACAGATAGTAGCCCGAGTATCCGGCGATCATCAGCGCCAGGGTGAGGCTTCGCCAGAAGAGAGAACGGCTCACGGCCGGCCGCCGAGATCGAGGCGGGCCTGGATGGAATCGAGGATCTGGTCGCAGGCGGCGACGCTCTCGGCCACATAATGGGCTCCGGCGGCGATCAATTTCTCCTGCGCGGCGGAGAGCAACAGACGCCGCTCATCGTCCGGTGCCGCTTGCCACTCTTCGCGCGTGAGGCCGACTTCATTGCCGGTTCTGGTGATGCCGATGGTCCACATGCCGGCGTTGCGTCCTTCCTCGATGTCGACCGGGGTGTCGCCGATTTTTACCATGGTCCAGAGGGGATGGGCCTCTAAATGGATCGCGTTCAGATAACACATGTACGGAGCAGGGCGGCCGGCGGGGACCTCGTCGGGGCAGGCGGAGAAGTCCGGCGCGAATCCCTGCTGGCGCGCGCGGTCGAGCAGGTAGTCGAGCATCGGCCGTGTGTATCCGGTGGTCGTTCCGATTTTCAAGCCGAGCGCGCGCAGGCGATTCGCGGCGGCGGGGACGCCGTCGATCAGCTCGGAATGCGATTCGAGGCAGGCGAGCTGCTGCGGAATGAACCGGGCGTAGAGATCGGCGGCGTGGGTTGGCGTTGGATGGGTCCCGTGGGCGTCGGTCCAGGCTTCGCGAACGCGAGGGATGGCGAGGATGCGTTCAATATGGTTCTTCTTGGCGAGGCCCATGGACAGGCGCGCCTCGGCGATGGTGATGGGAACTCCAGCCGCGGAGAAAATGTCGAGAAGGGCGGACACGGGGGCGCGGCTGCCGTGATCGGCTAGAGTGCCCGCCCAGTCGAAAATCACGGCCTGAAGTTTCACGCGCTTGTTATTAGACCATTGTTGCGGCATCGATGAATGACAAACAGATTTCTAAGTCAGACCAAACCGCTCCTGCTAGTCGCGGCTCCGTTTCGAGCCTTGGGATCATAATGGAGCCGCGACCGCCGGGAGCGGTCAGCACCCTGGGGCATGCTATTCAAAAACCTGCGCGGTTCGCGGTGCGTTCGGCGAGACCGAAGGACAGCGTCATGCCCGAACCGCCGGGCGCGGTGATCAGGCGAACTCCGCTGGCCGGCTCCGCTTCAAAGAAGCCCTGCGCGGGGTGGAGAGAATACACGCCATGCCAACGCTCGACGATGCGCGGTTCCGGCAGACGAAGAAAGGTCGCGGCCTCGCGGAGAATCAGGTCGTCGATTTCAGGCTTGTCGAAGATGTCGACGATGGGGCCGTATTCGTGCGAATCGCCCAAAGTGATCGCGCCATCGGCCGTCTGCGAGGCGAGAATGTGGATGCCCCAGCGGTCGTATTCGGGCATTTCTTGCGCGATCCGCCGCCGCAGGCGGTCGAGCGTCGAGCAGATCTGGAACGATTTATAGAAGCGCAGAGTCAGGCCCGCGGCCAACGCGGGTCCGAGCCGCCATCCGTCAGGCTGCGGAGCCGTGCGCATCATTTGCAGCTTGCAGCGCGTCAAGCCGCTGCTTGCGAAGATTTCGGGGAACAGCGTTTCAAAATCGTCGCCCGAGCAGACGATGGCCGCGTCGAAAGTCCACTGGCGTGCGCCGGCTTCAACCACCGGCAAATCGATTCTCCGCACGGCCGTGCCGAAGTGAATCTCGACGCCCGTCGATCGGAGATAATCTGCCATGCCGGCGACGATCCGTCTGGGGTCGACTGTGAGTTCGGTTCCGCTCCAGATTCCGCCGCGGAGACCTTCGGGATTTAGGGCGTTCGATCGGAGAAGGAGGCCATCGCGATCCAGCCATGCACATGGATAGCCGGCGGGGGGTCCGATTTCGGCGAATTCGCGCAGCACATCTGCTTCATCCTCGCGATAGGCAACGTGAAGAGAGCCGGTATCGAGGAAGGGAAGCCGGGCGTTCGCGAGGGCTTCGAGCCAGATTTCGCGGCTGCGCAGGGCGATGGAGTGCATTTCGCCCGCGGGCTGGCCTACGGGCCATATCATGCCGAAATTGCGGATCGAGGCGCCGGAGGCCTGGAGGCTCCGCTCGAAAAGCGTCACGCGGAATCCGCGACGCATCAGCACATAGGCGTGGGCGAGCCCTAAAATTCCCCCGCCGACGATCGCGATCCGCGCCTTGGAGTCCACCGGTTTGTCCATTATCGTAAACTCGGCCTATGACGGTGACTGAGGAGGTGTTCGATCTGTTCGAGCGGCGCGGGCGTGAAGCGTACTTCGGCGAAAGCGTTTCGATTCTGGAACACTCGCTCGAAGCTGCGTGGTTCGCGAGCGAATCCCGCGTCGACACGCACCTGGTGGTCGCCGCGCTTTTACACGACATCGGCCACCTGCTGCACGGATTGCCGGAGGATATCGCCCAACACGACCTGGATGGCCGGCACGAACGAGTTGGCGAGGCGTGGCTTCAGTCGCGGTTCGGAACGAGGGTCAGCGAACCGGTGCGGCTGCATGTCGATGCGAAAAGATATCTGTGCTCGGTCGAACCGGCGTATCTCGCTCAGCTTTCCCCTTCGTCGATCCAGAGCCTGAGGCTACAGGGCGGGCCGTTCTCGGCGGAACAGGCTCGCGAGTTCGAGCGGCACCCGCAATTTCAGGATGCGGTGTCTTTGAGGCGCTGGGATGACGCGGCTAAGGTAAAGGGTCTGGTCGTTCCGGAAATGCGAGCCTATGAGGAAGCGCTTAAGAGTTGCAGTATGATCGTGTGACAAGGAGGGTTCAAACATGATCCTTACAAGGTTGGTTCCCGGTGTGGCGATTCTTCTGCCAACCGTGTTTCTGGCGGCTTGCACGCAAGCGCCGCACGCAGTGGACGAGAAGTACTATCTGATCGTCTCGAACGCGACTTCCCCATACTGGGAACAGGTATCGCAGGGGCTGAGTCAGGCTGCGCGGGAACTCAGCGTTACCGCGTCGCTTACCGGACCAGGCTCCTATGATCCGCCGGGCGAAGAGAAGGAATTCAAGCGAATCGCCGCCCTAAAACCGGCGGGCATTCTGGTCTCCGTGGGAGATCCCAAGGTGCTGACTGATGCGATTGATGCGGCCGTGGCGGCGGGTATCCCCGTCATTACGGTCGACTCCGATGCGGCCGAAAGCAAGCGCTTGTTTTTCGTCGGCACCAACAACTATGAGGCTGGTCAGATCGGAGCGCGTGCCGCCGTGAAGGCGCTGAACGGCAAAGGGAATGTGTACGCGTTTCGTTTCGCGGATCAAACCAACATGGAGGAAAGGCTCAACGGATACCGAAGCGTGTTTGCGCAATATCCGCAAATCAAGCTGGTGGACGCGATCGACATAAAGGGCGACCCCACGCTGGCGTTCGACAAAGCTCAGGAGATTCTCGACAAACGCAAGCCCGAGGTCGATGCTTTCATTTGCATGGATGGGGAATCCGGCAAGGAAGTGGCAGAGGTGCTGAAGCGAGCCAATAAAAAGAAGGTGGTGATTGCCACGGATACGCTGGCGCCGACGCTCGACGGCATCGAGAATGGGTTGATCACGGCGACGGTCGCGCAAAAGCCGTTCACCATGGGCTATATCAGCCTGAGGTTGATTGCGGATCTGCACCTCAACAAATTGCCCTCACTGACCATGGATTTTGCCGGGAATCCGCACTCTCCCATGCCGCGATTCGTGGACACGGGAGCGACGCTGGTGGAGAAATCGAACGTGGCGGCGTACCGGCTAGCGAATAAGGCGGGCCGCTAGAGATCGCGTCTGTCCGCATGCTTACGCATGGCGGTTCAGTGGCGGCTGCGTGGTTGAACCACGGGCTTTGCCTGATGGCCGTAGCTGATTGAGCCATAAGGCATACGGTTCATATCTTGCGCTCGCGCGCGTAACCTTTTAGAGGGGAAATGCATCTTCTCAAGTGGCTGGGACAAAGAGCCGGGCCCCGATCAGTGGCGCTACAACGCCGCGATTGAAGATTTCACAACAGGACAAAACAAAAATGAGATTGACGCTACTTACTTTAAGTGTATCTGCGCTCGTGCTCGCCGCGACGGCGCCCGAGCCCGTCTATAATCCGTTAACGGTCGTGAGTGTACTGGGGACCGTGACGGGCGTTCGGCAGGTTGCAGCCGACAGTGCGCTGCCCGGCCTGCATCTGACGCTGCAAGCGAAGTCCGGCACGTTTGACGTATACGTGGGACCGTCCGATTTCCTGAAGTTCCTCAAAGTCGGTTTCAAGACCGGCGATAGGGTGGAAATTGTCGGTTCCAAGGTGAAATTTGAGAACGCGGACGTTATCTTAACGCGCCAGGTTGACGACGGTTTCGCGCTGGTCACGCTGCGCGATCCGAGCGGTGTCGCGGATTGGAAGAGCTGGGGCAAGGAAATCGACCCCGCGCTCGCTCAATAAGGCTGACTCGGTCAAGCGTGGCGCACGGCTTCCATGGGATTGATGGTGATCCACGGCCGGGCCGATAGATACGCCACGATCAGAGCGACTGCCAGCATCGCGGCGCTGACGGGCGCGAGAACGGTCCATTCCACCGCGCTGACTTCATAGAATTGCGACCGGAGCATCAGGGTCGCGCCTACTCCGAGCAACAGTCCGATGGCAATTCCAGAGCCCGCGATCAACAAAGTCTGCCGCAGGACCATCTGCAGCAGTTGCCCGGGCCGCGCGCCCAGCGCGACGCGAATGCCGAGCTCCTTCCTCCGCTCACTCACCGAATAGGAAATGGCGCCGAACAGGCCGATGATCGCAAGCAGCAGTCCGAGCGCGCTCAACCCGCCGATAGCGGCAGCCGTGATGCGCTGCGTCACCAGCGATAGATTCATCCAGGCGTCAAAAGTCATCGGATTCAGGCCTACCGCCAGGTCCAGCGCGCGCAGCGACTGGGCGAGCGGCAAAGCCAACAGGTTCGGATCGCCCTTGGTCCGCGCGACTATGGTGATCCCGCCCAGATAGTGCTGGCTGAGCGCGTAATACAGGAACGGACGCGGGGCCTCGTCAAGATCCAAGTATTTGCCATCCTTCACGACGCCCACCACGATCGCCTTGCGCGGCGTCGTTCCCACGATGACTGGCTGGCCCACCGGATCCTGTCCCGGCCAGAACATTTCCGCCATCTTGTGATTAATCACCACCGCTTCAGGGCCGCCCTCGCGGTCTCTGGAATCGAAGACCCTCCCGCCCAACACGCGGATTCCGAAGGTGTCGAAGTATCCGGTGTCGACCACCGCGTGACTGACGCCGATCTTCTTGCCGCCGCCGGGAAATTCCACCTGTTCGTCGCTGGTGCCCAACAAGGGTACGTCGGAGGCGAGCGCAACCGATTCCACGCCAGGCAGCGCGGAAACCTGCCGCCGCAGATTTCCATAAAGCTCCTTCCCGCGCGCTTCGGTATAGCCTTCGCCTTCCAGGTAGACCGGCACCGTGATCAGATTTCGCGCCGAGAACCCAGGATCGGTGTGCCGGAGATTGAACAGGCTGCGCTGGCACAAACCCATGCCGACCAGCACCAGGGTGCACACCGCGACCTGCACGATCACCAGCACGTTCCGGCGAACGGCTTTGCGCGTTCCTCCCACCGCGAGCTCGCCGCTCAGCACCGGGGCCAGATCCGGCGCCGATGCATAGAGCGCGGGCGCGAGGCCGGTGGCAAGGATGGCGATCAGCATCAAGGCGATCGTCAGAGCGACGACCGTGGCGTCCAGCCGCAGATGGAACGCAAACGACAGCGATCCGACTCCCGGCAGCATCATCTGGAAGGAGGAGAAACGGGCGATCACGGCGGCCGCGAGGGCGTATCCCAGCGCTGCGCTCGCGGCGCAAAGGACTGCGCTCTCTTTCAGAAACTCGCGAATCAGCCGCCGCCGAGACGCGCCGAGCGCCAGCTTGATTGAAGCCTCCTGCCTGCGTCCGACCGCCACGGCCAGCAGCAGGTTCGCCACATTCGCGCAGGCGATCAACAGCACCAGCAGCACCACGGCCATCAGGACGCCGGTGATCAACTCGGTCGTCGGGATGGCCTCCGGAGGAAGCAACGTCGCGCGCGTAACCACCGTCGTCCGGTCCTTATCGTCCGCCGGATACGCCGTCGCCAGTTGCCCTGCGAGAGCCGCGATCTCCGCCTGCGCCTGTTGCCTGCTGACTCCGGGTTTGAGCCGCGCGGTCAAAACCAGCCGCCGCGCATCCCTCTTGGTACGCAAGGCCGCGGCGTAATTTGAATCCGTCATCGGCAGCAGAATATCCCCGTTGATCCCGAATATC
>JBEKOZ010000158.1:0-8834 GCA_049521275.1 Bryobacteraceae bacterium
CGTCGGAGCCACGAAACCCCACCATCTGGAAGACGCGGTCCGGGCGCTCGAGGTAAAACTATCGACGGACGAGATCGCGGAACTCGAAGCCGCGTACGTTCCTCACCCGGTGCTGGGGTTCAAATAATCTGGGGCACGGAGCGGCCTAGAATACCCGGTCGGCCTGCGCACATCAACCGAGCAGACGCCCGAGCGCGGCACTAACGTATATTGGACCCGTCCGTCTGTTCCAGAACAGGAGATCAATTCCATGATTCGACCAATTGCCGTACTGTTACTAGGCGCTGCCCTGGCGTTCTCCCAGGATCATCAGGCGCAGGTAAACGAACACGGGGACCATGTTATGGGGTTCTCTCACGAGAAGACCACCCATCATTTCGAGCTTCATTACGACGGCGGCACGATCGACGTCCGCGCGAATGACGTGAAGGATACCGACAGCCGCGACCAGATCCGGAGCCATTTCCACCACATCGCGCAAATGTTCGCGGCGGGCAATTTCAACGCGCCCATGCTCGTTCACGGAACGGCTGTTCCAGGAACGGCAATCATGACCCGGCTGAAAGATCAAATCCACTGGGATTTGCAGGAAACGCCGCGCGGCGCACGTATCATGATCACGGCGGACAACAAGCCAGCACTCGACGCGGTTCACGAGTTTTTGAGATTCCAGATCGAGGACCACAAGACGGGCGACTGCCCGATGGTTCGCTGAGGAATCAACCCTCCCGCACCCGCCCCTTCATCGCGGTCTCCTTGGGACTCGTCCCGCCCGCGTGCGACATCCACTCCATCACCTTCTTGAGCGACACCTTGTGCTGGGTCGAGGTGACCAGCTCGACCGTGACCGGATCGGCGAGGTCCTCCATGACGAAATGCTGCTCCCGGATGCGTTTCAGCCCGAGGGCGGCGGCGTCCATGGTCGTCTCCGCGTGGACGGTCACCGAGTGTTCGATGTCCCGGACGTCTCGAAAAGTCACACGGCATTCTCGAAGGGCCATCGGAAACAGCGTATCACAGGAGGCGAACAAAAGGAGAACATGATACGATTTCCTAATGACCGTTGTGGACCCCGATTGGTTGGGCGAATCGCAACTGGAAGATCTCCGCCGGGAGCTCGCCAGCATGTCGGACACGGCGCTCGCTAGGACCTACGAGATCTATCGAATGGCTTGCGGCCTCAGAACGGACGGAATCCCACGCATGTCGACGATCCGGCATTTCTGGCAGGTCTGGGAAGAGTGGCGACGCGGGTTGGAGCGGTGCCGCTCATCTCGTTGCGGCTAAATTCCACACTCGGCACGCGCCGCCCTTTGCGACTTTATGCTTACCGGATTTCTGGGTATTACTAATCCAGGTGCTCGGAGTTGATCTCGATAACATGCCGGTCGGGATCGCAGATGTAGATCTGCGGGAATCCGGCGGTGGGACGGGGCTGCAGGATCATGCAGTACGGATCGTTAACACCGGTATCCTCGCGGTAGCCTTTCGCGCGGAGGAAATCGATCGCCTCTTGGTAATTCGGTACGCGCACCGCAAAGTGAATGTCACGCGTATCGAGCGGCTTCTGACGAAAAGTGGAACGGTCGTGAACGATCAAGTGAAGCTGCTGGGAATTGCCCAAACGAAACCAGGCGCCCGGAAAATTGAAGGGTGGCCGGGGGATCTCTTCGATCGACATGATCTCGTGGTAGAACCTTCTCGACCGATCAAGGTCGGTAACGGTGAGCGCGATGTGGTGAACAGCGGCAATTTCCATACCGGCAACCGCCACTCTACCACTAGATGACGACCGGCATACTTTTTGCGAAAAATAACCCTTTGTTTGAAAACATCCCCATGCGGGGCGGTCGGTACTCTGTTAACCGTGTCGCCCCAGCTCCCGCGTCTCCATCCCGTCCCTCAAGCCCACGAACCTCGCATGCCGCAAATGCCTTTCCGGCGTCCAGCTCTGGCCGCACCCAAACGCAATCCTTCATCTTCTCCGCCGTGAGGCCCTCGCCCCACCGGCCGGAGCGTACCTCCGGGAGATTAGCGAACGGACACACGAGGATCTCCAGGGGCCGCAGCTTCGCCATCAGCCGCTCGCGGCTCGCCCATCACGTGCCGCCCACCCAGCACCATCACGAGCGAACACGTAGTAGAAAATCGTTGCGCCTGCTGCCCTGTTCTGGAGCGCGTTAAACGAGGGCCGCCCAGCAGCGTCGAGCGCCACCACCTCTCCGTCGACCACGGTCTCGTCCGGCAGCGCCGCGAGCGCCTTCGCAATCCCCGGATACTTCCGGTTGAAATCCTTGTCGTTCCGCGACCGGAGTCGCACCGTCCCGCCGGCCTTGACGCCGATTGCACGGTAGCCGTCGAGCTTCAACTCGTACGCCCATCCAGCGCTCGGCATAAAAACTTGCATCGCCGCAAGAGGAGATTGGATGTACAATCATCGAAGTACAGAGCCCACGCGGAGAATCGTTTGGCGCCGGAACTGCGTATATTAACGACGGTCCTGATTTGCGCGGCGGCTGCAAGCGCCGCCGACCGCCAGATATCCTTCTCAAAAGATATACAACCAGTCTTTCAAGCCACTTGCTGGAAGTGTCACAGCCTTGCGATCCAGAGCTCAGGACTCGATCTCAGCTCACGCGAATCCGCTCTCAAGGGAGGGGAAGGCGGCGTGGTGTTAATACCGGGCAATGCGGCGAAGAGTCGAATGTACCGAATGGCCGCGGGCCTCGATAAACCTGCCATGCCGCTGGGCGGCAAGCTCAAGGCAGACGATATAGAAGCCCTTCGGCTCTGGATCGACCAGGGCGCAGTCTGGGACGGTGCGGTGAAGCCTCTCGTTACGGAGGCCAGTCCGGTCACGGAGGCCCCGATTCCTCCCGAAGCCCGGAACTACTGGGCCTTCCTCAAGCCAGTGCGCAGAACCCCTCCTGGCGCAGGTAATCCGATTGACGCATTTCTGCACAAGGAGCTTCAGGCGAAGGGGATCACTCCCGCGCCTCCGGCGAGCCGAGCCACGCTCGTTCGCCGGGCTTATCTGGACTTGATCGGTCTCCCTCCCACGCCCGCCGAGACCGCCGAGTTCCTCAACGACCGTGCTCCCGATGCCTGGGAGCGCCTCATCGACCGGCTGCTCGCTTCTCCGCACTACGGCGAACGATGGGGACGCCACTGGCTCGACGTTGCGCGGTACGCCGATTCGAACGGCTTCGAACATGACTTTGACCGTCCTAACGCGTGGCGCTATCGCGACTACGTGATCGGCGCATTCAATAAGGATACGCCGTACAACCAATTCCTTCGCGAGCAGATCGCCGGCGATGAACTGGAACACATCACGCCGGATAGTTTGGTCGCCACCGGGTTTCTGCGAAATTACGCGAAGGTCGGCTATCGCGAAAAAGACAATCCGGAGAACCGATACGAGTATCTGGACGACATGATCGCCACGCTGGGGCGCGGTGTTCTGGGCTTGACCGTGCAGTGCGCCCGCTGCCACGATCATAAGTTCGATCCGATCCGGCAGATGGATTACTACCGCTTGCAAGCCTCCTTGTTCGGCTACGTCGAGGTGGATCTCCCCCTTACGTCGCCGAGCGAGGCCGACGCGTACGAGAAGAAAACGGCGGAAGTCGATGCTCGCCTGGGCGAACTACGGCGCGTGCTTCGCGCGCTGGAGCAGCCGTATCGGGACCGGCTCCTTCCCGCGAAGTATGCGAGATTCCCGCAGAACGTGCAGGACGCGATCGCTACACCGCAGGCGCAACGCACGCCGGGACAAATGCTGCTGGCCGATCAGGTGATCCGCGGCGTTACGGTTTCCTCGGATGAAATCGACCGCGTGATGAAGCCGGACGATTTGAAGGAGAAGCGCCGCGTGAGCGCGGAGATCGCGGAGGTTGAGCGGACGCGGCCCAAACCGATTCCGGTCGCAGCCGGAATTACCGACGGTGACTACCGCTTCACGCCGGACGGCCCTGGCGACGAGCCCGCGCCCGGCAAAGGAGTCAAACGCGAAGCCATCGAAGGCAGCTTCCTCTTTCGCGGCCCTGGCCGTTATCAAACGCCGCCCTCGTACTTCCTGATTCGCGGTGACGTGAACAGCAAAGGTCAGCAGATGCAGCCGGGCTTCATCAAGGTAATCACCGACGGCAACCCTCCCGCGGAATTACCGCCCGCTTCCGGCCAGACCTCCGGCCGCCGGCGCGCGCTCGCCGAGTGGCTTGCGTCCCCCGAGAATCCATTGACAGCGCGCGTGATCGTGAACCGGATCTGGCATCATCACTTCGGACGAGGGATCGTTTCCACGCTCGATAATTTCGGCAAGATGGGCGAATTGCCGACCAACCCCGAGTTGCTCGACTGGCTCGCGGTCGAGTTCATGAATCGCGGATGGAGCATCAAGCAGATGCACCGGCTGATCATGACCTCGGACACCTATAAGATGGCTTCCGAGTTCTCCGACGCGAATGCGATGGCCAAGGACCCCGAGAACCGGCTGCTTTGGCGCTACCGGACGATAAGGCTCGACGCCGAGATTATCCGCGACTCAATTCTCGCGGTGAGCGGCGCTTTAAATCCGGAAATTGGCGGGCGTCCCGTTTTCCCGAAGATACAGGCTGAAGTGCTGGCATCGATGCAGAACGGCATCTGGAAACAACAGCAGGAAGACGGACCGGAGGCTTGGCGGCGCAGCGTGTACATTTACCGCAAGCGCGGGCTGCCGCTGCCGATGCTCGAGATCTTCGATCTCCCGAACCAAAACATTTCTTGCGGCGCCCGCAACGTCTCCACCGTTCCGACCCAGGCCCTCGCGCTGATGAATGACGACTTCGTGTTGCGTCAGGCGCGGCTCTTCGCCAATCGGCTTCAGGAAACCGCGCCAAACGATCCGCCGAAGCAGGTCGATCTCGCTTATCGACTTGCGCTCAACCGGCCGCCGGATGCGGTGGAACGCAAGCTCGCGCTCGACTTCCTCGCAGGGCACCAGCTTGCCGGCCTCGCGCACGTCATGTTCAATTTGAACGAGTTTCTGTATGTGAGGTGATGTGTGAAACGCTTCCGGTCGCGACGTAGATTCCTATTTGAAAGCTGCGGAGGCATCAGTGGTCTCGGGCTCGCGCTGCTGCTCGATCGGGATGGCTTGCTCGCCGCGCCTCCGGTCGATTGCGCCGCAAGATCTCCAGCCGCCCGCAAGCCTCATTTTGCGCCGCGCGCGAAGAGCGTCATTTCCCTTTTCATGAGCGGCGGCGTGAGCCATGTCGATACGTTCGATCCCAAACCGGCGCTGACGAAGTACGCCGGTCAGCCGCTCACGGGGAAGGGCGATGTCGTGGTACGACAGGGCAATCCCGGCCCGTTGATGCCGAGTCCGTTCTCGTTCCGGAAGTACGGCCAGAGTGGCATGGACATCTCGGAGATCTTTCCCCACATCGCTGCGCATGCCGATGATCTGGCCCTCGTGCGCTCCGTCAAAGGCCAATCGAACGACCACGTGCAAGCCCATTACGAGCTCGCCACTGGCATGATCCGCATGGGCTTCCCCAGCCTCGGCTCCTGGGTGACTTACGGGCTCGGCTCTGAGAACCAGAATCTGCCCGCTTTCGTGGTCATCTACGACGCGCACGGCGGTCCATTCGGCGGTCCGGCAAACTGGGGCTCTGGCTTTATGCCCGCATCTTACCAGGGCACAGTCCTTCGTCCGTCGGGAATGCCGATCGTCGATCTTGAGCCGCCGCGGGACGTGACCCCCGAACAGCAGCGCGCGGGCCTCGACCTCCTTATGAAACTGAACGAGAAGGACGCGGAAAAGTACCCCGGAGATACCGAATTGACGGCGCGCATCGAGTCCTACGAGCTCGCCTATCGCATGCAAAGCTGTGCGCCTGAAGCGGTCGACGTCAGCGCGGAGACGCCGGCTACCCAGAAGCTATACGGCCTGGACGATCCCGTAACCGAGCCCTTTGGACGCCAGTGCCTGATGGCCCGTCGCCTGGTCGAGCGCGGTGTTCGTTTCGTGCAGTTGTATCACGGCGGCCTGGGCAATCAGAACGTGGACACCTGGGACGCGCACACCGACGTGAAGGACAACCATTCGCGGCATGCCGCCGAGGTCGACCGCCCCATTTCCGGTTTGTTAACCGATCTGAACGGCTCCGGCCTGATGGACTCGACGCTCGTCGTCTGGCAGGGAGAATTCGGTCGCATGCCGATTTCCCAGCGCGGTGTTGGGCGCGATCACAATCCAGGAGCGATGAGCATCTGGATGGCTGGCGCGCGCATCCGCGGCGGACAGGTGATCGGGTCGAGCGATGAATTCGGCTACAAAGCTGAGGAACAGCCCATCGCCATCCACGACCTGCATGCCAGTATTCTGAACCTGATGGGGATGGATCACACCAAGCTTACGTATCGCTTCAACGGACGCGACATGCGGTTGACCGACGTGTACGGGGATCTGATTCCGCAGATTGTCAGCCGTTAGTGGCATTCAATCAAAACCTGAGATGTCTCCCTATGCCTTCTTGCCAACCAAATGTCCATTCCGAATCAGACCCGAAGACTCGCTGATCGTAACCTGAACCACATCCCCCTCAAAATGAATCACCGCACTGTAGTGGTTAATATTCGAAATGAAATTCAGATCCAGCGCGAAGTCTGAGCCTGAAGTCCACTTCCCGGTAGCGCCCGCCAACAGCTTCAGCGGACCATACGGACCCAGCCGATACACCCCATCGAGACCAACCGGAATCGTAAGATCCATTCCAAGGTACGTCAGCTTCAACTGAGCTTCGCTCTTGCCACTGAACACCAGCGAAAGCGCGTCAATCCGCGACGGATTGCGAGGAAACTCATAAATAGCTCCCGAGACCGTCTTGGCCATCGCTGGCAAATCCGCTACTGGCAGGGCCGCCGGAGCCCGGGCGGCCTCCGCAACCTTAGCCTTGAGTTCCCGATCAGCTTCCGCATTCGCAGCCAACGCATGATCCGCCCGAATCGATTTCGCAATCGCCGGGCGAACCTCATTGGCCGGATATCCACCGCCCGTGATGATCACGATCATGTCTTTCTCAGGCCAGACCGCCACGACCTGCCCTCCGCGGCCATTCCCGCCGAACTCCTCCAGGCCCTCGGTCTTCGCGAGCCACCAGCCGTATCCATACCCCTCGCCATCCCCGCGACCGGGATCCGATTGTTTCGTGATCGACTTATGAATCCATTCGGCTGACACGATCTGCTGCCCGTCCCACTGGCCGTCACGCAGGTACAGATAACCGATCTTCCCGAAGTCGCGCGGATAGAAATGGCTGTCGCCCCAGCCATGCGTCCGGCCCTGATCATCCGGCGGCCAGATTACATTCTTAATGCCCAAAGGCTCGAAGAGATTCTTCTTCCCAAAATCCACCAGCGGTTCATGAGACGCCGCCGTGATCACCGACGACAACAGGTGATAACCGGGACTACAATAGCCGAATTTCTCGCCCGGCGCGTACTTCATCGGCAGCGCCAGTGCGAACTTCACCCACTCGTTCGTGCGCCGCATCTGCTCCAGTTCCTGCTCGCCCGGAAGGAAACCGCAGTCGAGCCCCGAACGCATCGCCAGCATGTCCGCAATGGTGATCTTTTGCTCCCGTTGATCAGGATTAGCCGGACGTTCATCCGGAAAAAAAGAGAGCAGGCTCTGATCTGTCTTCACCAGCCCCTTGTCTACGGCGATCCCCGTGATCGCCGCCGTGATGCTCTTCGTCACCGAAGCAACATCGTGAGTGGCAGTCGGCCGATACGGGTAGAAATAGGAATCGAGAACCACATAACCGTGCCGGATGACGGTCACGCTATGCACGTTCAGGTGCTTCGTCGTGATGTTATCCACCATCGCAGCCAGCACCTTGGAATCGAGTCCCTGTTCTTCAGGAGTCGATTCGCGCCATCCTTGGGTCGGGTAGTAAGTTGGGGCAGCGGCGCTCAGAGTCTGCGCGGCGAAAAGGGCCAGAAGAAACGCGAAACGATTCGTCATTTGCGACTCAGAATATCAGTCTGAGCCGCCCTGAGGCGAAATCCAGATATGATCGGCGGACATTCCACATCGCGAAGTGGAAGCTCGGCAAAACGTCAGTGCCGCTCAAGCCTTGTTGGCAGAAAGTTCGTCTGGTCGTGAATGGTTAGTATGGTACATCGTCGCTAGCTGCCAAGCGTTTAGCGTTCGGAAAACACCTGTTTTCCGAAACGCTGGCGGCGAACAAAAATCGCGGCTCAACTCGAAGTAGTCGTGTCCGGGAGCCAACCGAATGCTGCCGTCTTAAAAATGCTCGGCGACTACTTGCGCGGTCACGCCTCCCGCCGATTCGCGGGCACACCTCTTCGGTGCCTCGTCACAGGCTTCGGGGTGTCGGCTGCCTCAAACAATTGCCGAAACCCGTGTTCCAACAGTTCGACGGCCTTCCCCAAGGCGCCGAGTTGCCCAACCCGGACGATCGCGACGGACCGGTGCAGGTCAAACGATGGGGGACGCAATACTTTCACGGAATCGATAGAACGATTCCTGGAAATAAAGCGAGCAGGCAGCAGCCCGACGCCATAACCGGACTGAACGAACGCTAGCTGCAGATGCATGTTGTGGATTTCAGCCGCAATCATTGGGGTGAAGCCGGTACGCTCCATCTGATCGATGAGCCTGGCCCGAAGAAAGCACCCGGGCGGATTGAGCACCCAGGGTGCTCGGCCCAAACTTTTCCAATCACCGTCAACGTTGCCTGCGGCGCCTTGAACGATCTCCATGCGGTCGCTAGCGATGATATTCGTCAGAAGAGGTGGAGGCGCGGTTCTACCTTCGGGCA
>JBEKOZ010000159.1:0-8774 GCA_049521275.1 Bryobacteraceae bacterium
AGCAATATCAAGGGCCAGTTGCCGCCTGAGTTGCGCATCAACGCTCTGTCCGACCAGTCGATCTTTGTGCGCGGAGCGATCAACGGCGTCGTGCGCGAGGCGCTCGTTGCTGCGTGCCTAACCGCGATCATGATTCTGGTGTTTCTGGGCAGCTGGCGTTCGACCCTGATTATCGCGGTTTCGATTCCGCTTTCGATTCTGTGCTCACTCATCATGCTCTATGCGCTGGGCGAGACGATCAACATCATGACGCTGGGCGGCCTGGCCCTGGCCGTGGGCATTCTAGTGGACGACGCGACGGTGACCATCGAAAATATCGAGCGGAACTTCGAAGAGGGCAAGGATCTGCACGAAGGCATCCTGGACGGCGCGGCGCAGATCGCGGTGCCGGCGCTGGTTTCGACCTTGTGCATCTGCATCGTATTTCTCCCGATGTTTTTCCTGACCGGCGTCGCCAGGTACCTGTTCATCCCGCTGGCGGAAGCGGTGGTGTTCGCGATGCTCGCGTCCTATGTGTTGTCGCGGACGCTGGTGCCCACGCTCGCGATGTATCTCTTGCGGGCGCACAGCGGCAATAAAGGCAACCCTTCGATGTGGAACATCGGAGCCCGGTTTCAGCGCTGGTTCGAACGGTCGTTCGACGCGACACGCGACGCGTATCACCGCCTGTTGACCGCCCTGGTGGCGGTTCCGTGGCTATTCCTGCCGGGGTTTCTAGGCACGTGCCTGGCGGTGTTCGCGCTGTTTCCGTGGCTGGGGCGGGATTTTTTCCCGTCCACGGATGCGGGGCAAATCAAGCTGCATATTCGAACAAAGACGGCGATGCGCATCGAGGAAACGGCGAATGCATGCGACCAGATCGAGGCGGCCATCCGCCGCGCCATCCCGCCGGCGGAGGTTTCGAGCATCATCGACAACATCGGGCTGCCGTATTCGAGCATCAACCTGTCGTACAGCACGTCGGCTCCGATCGGGACGATGGACGCGGATATCCTGGTGTCGCTAAAAGAGAATCATCATCCGACCGACGATTATGTTCGCGAGATGCGCAAGTCGCTGCCGCGCGAGTTTCCAGGCGTGACATTCGCGTTTCTGCCGGCGGACATTATCAGCCAGATTTTGAATTTCGGACTGCCCGCGCCGATCGACGTGCAGGTGATCGGCCTGGATATCGATGCCAATCGGGTTTATGCGCGCAAGCTGCTGGATGATTTGCGGCAGGTG
Source organism: Bryobacteraceae bacterium (assembly GCA_049521275.1). Taxonomy (GTDB): domain Bacteria; phylum Acidobacteriota; class Terriglobia; order Bryobacterales; family Bryobacteraceae; genus Palsa-187. Next base: position 1,225 of record JBEKOZ010000159.1, read on the forward strand.
CCGGGGCTGGTGGATCTGCACATTCAGCAACTGTTCGATCAACCGAAGCTGCACATCATCGTCGACCGGACGAAGGCGGCGGAGAGCGGGTTTACCGAGCGTGACGTGGCCAACACCATGGTGATTGCGCTGAGCGGAAGTTTTCAAACGACGCCCGCGTTCTTTCTGAATCCCAAGAACGGCGTCAATTACAGCCTGATCGCGCAGTCGCCGCAATACTCGGTCAGTTCCCTCGGGGACCTGGAAAACATTTCAATCACCGGATCGACGGCGACGCAGCCGGAGATCCTGGGCGACGTCTCGACCACGGTGCGGGGCGCCGGAATGGCGGTGGTGTCGCATTACAACATTCAGCGCACGATCGATCTTTTCGGAGCGGTGCAGGATCGCGACCTGGGCGGCGTGTCCGCGGATATCACGCGGATTGTCGACGCGAGCCGCAAGTCGCTGCCGCGCGGAGCGGAGGTGGTGATACGCGGGCAGATCGAAACCATGCGGTCCTCCTTCACCGGACTGCTGGGAGGACTGGCGCTGGCGATCGTGCTGGTGTACCTGCTGATTGTGGTGAATTTCCAGAGCTGGCTGGATCCGTTCATCATTATTACCGCTCTGCCCGCGGCGATGGCGGGCATCGTGCTGTCATTGTTTTTTACGCACACGACGATCAGCGTGCCGGCGCTGATGGGATCGATTATGTGCGTGGGCGTGGCGACCGCCAATAGCATTCTGGTGGTGAACTTCGCGAAGGGACGGTTGCAGGAAGAGGGCGACGCGAGGAAAGCCGCGCTGGACGCCGGTTTCACGCGATTTCGTCCGGTGGTGATGACGGCGCTGGCGATGATTATCGGCATGGTGCCGATGGCGTTGGGCGCGGGCGAGGGGGGCGAGCAGAATGCGCCGCTGGGCCGCGCGGTGATCGGCGGATTAGCGCTGGCGACGGTGGCGACGCTGTTCTTCGTGCCGGCGGTGTTCAGCGTGATACACGGACGGCGGATGAAACGCGCATGAGTGAAAATAAAGGAATGGCGGGGAGGGTTTTCAAGCTGATCGCGGCGTTGGCGGTGGTCGCGCTGCTGGCCTTCGGGGTGGTCCGTGGGATCAGCACGCGCATCAAGGCCGCGGCCAGCGTGAAGCAGGATACCGTCAACATGTCCGTGCCGACGGTATCGGTGGTCCATCCGAAGCGGGGCGCGTTGAAAGATGAAATCGTGCTGCCGGGAAATATTCAGGCGTTCACCGTCTCGCCGATTTACGCGCGCACCAGCGGGTATTTGAAGAAGTGGTACATCGACATCGGCGGGCACGTGAAATCCGGACAGTTGCTGGCGGAGATCGATTCGCCTGAAGTCGACCAGCAGCTGGATCAGGCGAAAGCTCAGCTGGCCACCGCGCAGGCCAACCTGAAGCTGGCGAAGATCACCATGGATCGCGACATGGGGCTGTTGAAAGACGCGATCGCCAAGCAGGACCTGGATAACGCGGTGGGCACGTTTGAGGCCGATAAGGCGATCGTCGACTCGATGACCGCCAATATGAAACACCTGGAACAACTGGTTGCGTTCGAAAAAGTTTTCGCGCCTTTTGACGGCGTGATCACGACGCGCAACACCGATACCGGGGCGCTGATCAACGCGGGCAACGGCGGAGTATCGCAGCAACTGTTCACTTTGGCGGCGACGAAAACGCTGCGCGTGTTTGTAAACGTTCCGCAAATCTATTCGCGGTCGGCGACGCCCGGCGTGGTGGCGCAATTGACGCTCACCGAATATCCGAAACGGCGTTTCGCGGGCACGATCGTGCGCAATGCGGAGTCGATCGATCCCGTCATGAGGACGCTGCTGACGGAGGTCGATGTGGAGAACTCGACCGGCGAGCTGTTGCCCGGCGCGTTCGCCCAAGTGCATCTGACGCTGGCGGCGAAGGCTCCGTCGCTGTTGCTGCCGGTGAACTCGCTGCTGTTTCGCGCGGAGGGCTTGCAGGCGGGCGTGGTGCGCGATGGCGGGAAGGTGGAGTTGATGCCGATCGTGATCGGGAAGGATTACGGCACCGAGGTTGAAGTCGTGTCGGGCCTGCGGGAGACCGATAATGTCATCGTCAATCCGCCCGATTCCCTGGCCACGGGAACCGTGGTTCGGCTGGCACATTTATGAACCTGCAACTGGAAGGCAAGCGCGCGCTGGTCACCGGGTCCACCGCGGGAATCGGATTTGCGATTGCGGAGGCGCTGGCGAACGAAGGCGCGGCGGTAATCGTCAACGGGCGCACGCAGAAACGAGTCGACGAGGCGCTGGCCAAGCTGAAAGGCAAGGTGGAAGGAGTCGCCGCGGACCTGGGCACGGCGGAGGGCGCCGCGGAAGTTTGGCGACGCTACCCGGAGGTCGATATTCTGATTAATAATCTCGGCATCTTCGAGCCGAAACCGTTCGAGCAGATTCCCGACGAAGACTGGCGGCGCTTTTTCGAGGTGAATGTGCTGAGCGGCGTGCGCATGAGCCGCCAATACCTGCCGGGCATGAAGCAGCGCGACTGGGGCCGCATCATTTTTATATCGAGCGAATCAGCGGTGCAGATCCCCGCTGAAATGATTCATTACGGCATGACGAAAACCGCGCAGATCGCGGTGGCGCGCGGGCTCGCCGAGACGACGAAAGGAACGAACGTGACAGTCAACTCCGTTTTGCCCGGGCCGACTGCATCGGAAGGGGTCGGCGATTTCGTGAAGAGCATGGCGGAGGCGCAGAAGACCGACGCGGCGACGGTCGAGCGCCAGTTTTTCAAGACGGTGCGGCCGTCGTCGCTGCTCCAGCGCTTCGCGCGAACGGAGGAAGTGGCGGCGCTGGTGGCTTTCGTCGCGAGTCCGCTATCGTCGGCGACCAATGGGGCCGCGCTGAGAGTCGATGGCGGGGTGGTGCGGGCGATTCTCTAAACGCACCCGGGCGTCGACACTAGTGTCGACGCGGCACGCACAAGTGCGTGCGCCACAATAGACTTCAGTCTACCTGCCAGACTACCGCGCCATTGACAATGGTCGCTACTGGGCCGCCGCGAAACTTTTTGCCGTCGAAGGGGGAATTCCGGCTTTTCGAGAAGGATTTATTTACGTCGTAAGTCCAGGCGCGGTCGAGCGAAAAAATCGTTACATCGCCCGCCGCGCCGGTCGCCAGCGTTCCGCGCGGAATTCCGAGAATCCGCGCCGGACCCGTGGTGAACAGCTGCACCAGGCGCTGCAATCCGATTTTTTTAGAATGCAGCAGATGTTCGAATGACACGCCCAGCGCGGTTTCGAGGCCGATGATTCCGAACGGGCATTTCTCGAACTCCTGCATTTTCTCGCTGCCCGGGTGCGGCGCATGATCGGTGGCGATGGCGTCGATCGCGCCGTTCACCACCCCTTCGATCACCGCGTCCACATCGGCCTGCGCTCGCAGAGGCGGCTTCATTTTGAAATTGCTGTCGTAGGGGAGCATTTCCGAATCGGTGATGGCGAAGTGATGTGGGGTGGTCTCGGCCGTCACCGCCAGGCCTTTTGATTTCGCGAATGCAACCATCGCGACGGAATGCCTGGACGAGATGTGGGCCACGTGATAACGCGCGCCCGTCACTCCGGCGAGCAGAATATCGCGCGCCACCATCACGTCTTCTGAACATCCGGGAATCCCGCCCAAACCGAGCCGCACGGATTCAAAACCCTCGTGCATGTCGCCGCCCGCGCTCAAATGGAGATCCTCGCAATGATCGATGACGGGGATGTGGAAGCTGCGGGCAAACTCCATCGCGCGGCGCATCACACGCGCGTTCATCACCGGACGCCCGTCGTCGGAAATCGCCACCGCGCCGGCGTTGACCATCGACCCGATGGCGGCCAGCTCCTCGCCCGCGCTGCCTTTGGTGATCGCGCCGATGGGCCAGACGTTCACGACGGCGTGCCTGCGCGCCTTCTCGACGATGTAGCTGGTGACGGTCGCACTGTCGTTCACCGGAGAGGTGTTGGGCATGGGAGCGATCGAGGTGAATCCGCCCGCAGCCGCGGCGCGCGCGCCGGATTCGATGGTCTCCGCGTGCTCGAATCCCGGCTCGCGCAGATGTACGTGCATGTCGATGAAGCCGGGCGCGACGATCAATCCTGTGGCGTCGAAGACTTCCGCCCCCGCCTTCGCCAGATCCTTGCCGATACCGGCGATCACGCCTTCTTCGATCAACACGTCGGCCACCGCGTCATGACCCGACGCGGGATCGATCACCCGGCCGTTCTTAATGAGCAGCGCTGCCACCGAGCACCCTTTCGAGCACGGCCATCCTGACCGCGATTCCGTTTTCCACCTGATTCAGGATCACCGATTTCTGCGAATCCGCAACCTCCGAGGAAATCTCCCGGCCGCGGTTGATCGGCCCAGGATGCATCACCATTACATCGGGTTTCGCGAGGCGCAGATGTTCCAGGCGAAGACCGTAGAACTGAAAATACTCGCTGGCGGGAAATGCCGATTCATGCTGCCTTTCGAGCTGCACGCGCAGCATCATGATCACGTCGGCATCGCGGATCGCTTCCTTCATCCGCGTGGTCAAGGTGACGCCGGGGGCGATCTGTTGCAACTCCCGCGGCAGCAGCGACGCGGGTCCGCACAGCACGATGTCCGCGCCGTACTTCGACAGCAAATGCGCATTCGACCGCGCCACTCTGCTGTGCGCGATATCGCCGATGATGGCCACGCGCAGGCCTTCGAGGGACGCGCCGCGATCGAGAATGGTCCGCGCATCGAGCAGCGCTTGCGTGGGATGTTCATGCGTTCCATCGCCCGCGTTGATGATCGGCGTTTCGAGATGGCGTTGCAGAAAATGCGGAGCGCCGGACGCGGCGTGGCGCATGATGATGGCGTCGGGGCGCATCGCCGCCAGCGTATTCAGCGTATCCACCAGCGATTCGCCCTTCGAGACGCTGGACGCCTGCGCGGTGATCGACACCGCGTCTGCTCCCAGGCACTTCGCTGCGATCTCGAAGCTGGTCCGCGTGCGCGTGGACGCCTCGAAAAACAGATTCACCACCATTCGTCCGCGCAACAAATCGAGCTTGCGGAAGCCCTGATCCGGCTTGGGTTGAAAATCTCGCGCGCGATCCAGAATCGCCTGGATTTCCTCGCGCGCCAGACCTTCAATGCCTAACAGGCCAGCCCGCATTTTATTCGCTTTTCTCCACCAGCAGCACTTTCTCCATGCCGTCGATTTCCTGGAACTTCACCTCAATGATTTCGTTCGAAGTGGTCTGCACCATGCGGCCGGTGAACTGCGCCTCAATCGGAATTTCGCGATGCCCGCGGTCGATCAGCACCAGCAGTTGCACGCGCGCCGCGCGGCCCTGATCGAACAGCGCGTCGAGCGCGGCGCGGATGGTGCGGCCGGTATACAAAACGTCGTCCATCAGCACGATGTCCTTGCCGGTCACCTCAAACGGGATGTCGGTCGCGTTCAGCACCGGCTGATGCGACACTGTCGAAAGATCGTCGCGATAAAGATTGATGTCGAGAATTCCGACGGGCACCTTGCGACGCTCCAGATCCTCGATTTTTTTCGCCAGCCGCTGCGCCAGCGGAACACCGCGGCGGCGGATGCCGATGAAGGCGAGCTTATCCAGGTTGGACGTTCGTTCCAGAATTTCGTGCGCCAGCCGGACCAGTGTCCGGTCGATTTCAGAGGCGCTCATGATCTGTGATTTTTCGCGTATGGCGGGCATGGCGGGTAAACGTTTTGAGGGTAACACGTTCAGTATTTCTTGAGCCGGCCCCGGATGGCCTTGGTCAGCCGCTCGATTTCATCCAGCTTTTTTAATGTCTTCAGCGGCATCACGGAGCCGTCGGTTCTCTCGAGATCCTCGCTCACCTCGTCCGCGAGCTTCGCCATGGCGGCCGCGTCTTCGAGATTCTTCTTGTGATCCAGCTTGAGGAGCTCCCGCGTCTTACTGTCGGGAAGCTGGCCGTCGGGGGTTACGGCCGGCGGCTGCTGCGCCATCCCCAGCAGCGCGAAAGCCAGCAGAATTCGTGTCATCACCTACAATGATACAGACGCGCATGAAAGCCCAGGCGGCCGGAATTCTGCTATCCATGGTGGCCGCGGGTCCGTGCTTCGCGGCCGAGATCGAACTGCGGTTCGACACTCTGGAACGGATCATTGCGGAGCAGGTATTCACGCAGGACGGGCGCAAGTACGTGCGCGGGACGCCCACCACTAAGTGCCAGTTCGCCTATCTCGAGAAGCCGCGCATCGGCGCCGATAACGGATTGCTGCGCGTCGGCGCGCGCTTCAGCGGACGGACGGCCTTCGATACATTGATCGGCTGCATCGGCCTCGGCGACTCCTTCGATCTGACGATCACCGCCGCGCCGGCCGTGCGCAACGGCGCGATCGGATTCAAGGACGTGAAGGTCGCGACCAAGAAGGATTCCTACTACATCCGGCGCGTCCGCGAGGCGCTGATCCAAGCTTTTGCGAAGGATGTCAAGATCGATGTAAAGGATCAGGCGCAGAAAATTCTGGAGCAGACGCGCGAAGGCGCATCCTATAAAGCGGAGCTGGCATCGTTCGATCTGACCGAGGTTCGCGTCAAGCCCGACGCGCTGGTGCTGGTGATCGAGTTCCGCCTCGTCGTACATTGAAATAACAAATGCAGCCAGTAAACATCGGCCTGATCGGACTCGGCAACGTCGGCGAAGGCACGTTGACCATCCTGACGGAAAACGCCGCGCATATCGAAACGAAGCTTGGGTTCCCGCTGCGCGTCGCCGCCGTGTGCAGCCGCGGCATCGCCAAGAAGCATCTGCCCGCTACGCTCGATTCCGCGTTGAAAACCTCCGACTGGCGTGACGTGGTGAATCACCCGGACGTCGATATCGTGGTCGAGCTGATCGGCGGCGCCACCACCGCGCGCGAGATCATCGACGCCGCGATCGCCAATGGAAAATCCGTCGTCACCGCGAATAAGGAATTGATGGCGCTCGCTGGAGCCGAACTGTGGGATCGCGCGATCGCCGCGCGCATCAACCTCGCGATGGAGGCGAGCGTCGCCGGAGGCATTCCGATCCACGCGGTCCTGCGCGAAGGCATTTCGGGCGACCGCATCCATACGCTCTATGGAATTCTCAACGGCACCTGCAACTTCATCCTCACCGAAATCGAAACGCGTGGCGCATCTTTTGACGACGTCCTCGCCGAGGCGCAGCGCGCCGGCTATGCTGAAGCCGACCCGTCGGCCGATGTCGACGGTTTCGATGCGCGATCGAAGCTGGCGATTCTCGCCGCCCTCGCATTCGGCGAGAAGATCATCCCCGCCGACATCTATACCGAGGGCATCCGCCGCATCACTCCTGTCGATTTCGAATATGCGCACCAGTTGCATCACACCATCCGGCTGATCTGCGCGGCTCGTCAGACGCCCGAAGGACTGATCCTTTCCGTGCGCCCGTCGCTGATTCCGCAGTCGACGATTCTGGCCAGCGTTCGTGGGGCTTACAACGCGGTCTGGGTCAGTGGGAAATATGGCGCCGACACGTTTTATTACG
>JBEKOZ010000160.1:0-8713 GCA_049521275.1 Bryobacteraceae bacterium
CGCGGTAGGCGCGTCGTAGGACCAGAAAATCACCAGCGGCTTGCCGATGATGTTCTCGCGCGGCACGAAACCCCAATAGCGGCTGTCGGCGGAGTTGTCCCGATTGTCGCCCATCGCGAAGTAATTGCCCTCCGGCACCACCAGTTCGCCGTTGACCACGTGATGTTCCAGCATCTCCCGTCCGCGCGAATACCCGCCGCTGGTATCGTTCGGCGGGAAATTGTCGGCATAGGGATCGATGCCGAAACGCACGTGCTGGACGTACGGCTCCACCAGTTTCTTGCCGTTCAAGTACAGGGCTTTGTCCACCAGCTTGATGCGATCGCCCGGCACGCCCATGCAGCGCTTCACATAATTCTGGCTGATATCCATCGGATAGCGGAACACGATGATGTCGCCGCGCCTGGGCTCGGTATAAGGCAGGAGATGTTTGCTGAATCCGTCCGAGGGCGAATAGGAAAGCTTGTCCACCAGCAAATGGTCGCCCACGCGCACGGTGGTGTCCATTGAAGGCGTCGGCACGATGAACGCCTGCACCAGGGTCGTGGTGCCGAACAGAAGAATCAGAATATTGAGTGCCCACTCGGTGACGAAAGCACACGTGGAATCGACGAAGTTTTTCATTGAATGGGGTATCCGTGAATCAACATGAAGGTACGCTTCCAGCGCGTCTTGGGAAAGAAATTTTTGACCAGGTCGAACACATGCGTCAGACTGATGCCCGAATCCTGCAACTGATCCGACGGCGCATCGTAGGACCAGTACACGATCAGCGGCTTGCCAATAATATTTTCGCGCGGCACAAAACCCCAATAGCGGCTGTCGAGCGAGGAATCGCGGTTATCGCCCATCGCGAAATAAGAATTCGGCGGCACCACCACGTCGCCGTTCACCACATGATGGGTCAGCATGTCGATAGCGCCGGATTCGACGCTCACGTTCGGCTCGCTGGGAAAATTGTCGCGGTAGGAGTCGAAATAGTCGGTCTTGTGGACCTTATACGGCTCGTCCAGTTTCACGCCGTTCAAGTAGACCTGCTTGTTGACCACGCGAATCCGGTCGCCGGGCACGCCCATGCACCGCTTCACGAACGTCTGCTTGATGTCGACGGGAAAACGGAACACGATGATGTCGCCGCGCTTCACCGGACGATAGGGCAGGATAAAACTGCTGATCGGACCGGAGGGCGCGTAGGCCAGTTTATCCACCAGCAGATGATCGCCGATGAGCAGCGTATCTTCCATGGACCCGGTGGGAATCACGAAGGCCTGTACCAGCGTGGTGGTCAGAAACAGCAGCAGGAGAATGGTGATGGTCCACTCGGCAATGGCTCCGCGGGGCTCTTCGTGTGCGACGATTTCGGGTTCAGGAGCCGCTTCGGATACGGGCGCAACCGGAGCGGCGGAATCCGTCGTATTATCCAGGTTCACTAAAACTTAGTTTATCAGGAATGCATTCGTAGAGCCGCGACCAGCGGGAGCGGTCTTATCGCATGAGACTAACTACTGCTGCGCCTTCGGCTCCGCCGCCGGAGCCGCAACTCGCTTGGCCAGCAGCAGATTCGAAGTGATCTTCTTGTAACCGTAGCCTACGTGCATCGGCAAAGGCTTGGTGCCCGGCTGTTTGTAGGCCTCGCGCAGGTCCACCTGTTCCATGTATTTGAAGCTTCCGTAGGGACGCTCGTAATCGCCGTACAGCTGCACCTGCCACAGGTCGGCTCCGAACCAGCGGTACGGAATCCCCGAATCGTCCTGCAGGATAGCCGCGCTGTTTTCGAGCACCAGGTTGCGGATCAGCGAGAACTCCTGCTTGTGCAGCATATAGGAGGTGGACTTGAACATCGTGGTCGCACCTTTCAGGCTTGCCGCATAGATCTGAAACGGCTTGTTTTCCGTCAACCGGTCGTCGGCTAAATTGACGGAGAAGTAGTACAGCTGATGCAGTGACTGGTCGGCATCGGTGCGGAATTCGATTTCGACTCCCTTGTTGCCGTAGCGCGTCGGCGCATGATAGTCCAGGGTGCGGCCGATGATCTGGCCCTGTTCGTCCAGCCGTATGTAACGGAAGCCTAGAATGGTGTGGTCGGTACGCACCAGCAGCTGGAGAATCGGCAGCAGCAGGCCATCGGTCACCTGTCCGCGAAACTGCTTGTCCATTTGGCGGGTGATGAAAAAGCTGCGGCCCAGCTCAGACGCCATGGTCGAGCGCATGGCGTCCAGATACTGCGGCATGTCTTTCTTTTCGATCTGCTCCTGGCTCGGCAAAGTTCCCGCCGGTTCCAGCGCCGCAAACACATAGACCGGACTATTCGGAAAATATTCCGTCGCCATCAGCGCATCCGGACCGCTGAAGGGATAAAACACCGGCCCCGAGGTCATCGGCGGAGCCTTTAGTTCCCGCGCCTGAAATTCGCGCAGCCCTTGCAGCAGATCGCCGTCCGCCTTGCGCCACGCCGCATCCACCAGTTCGCGATGCTCTTTCCACACGTCGTCGTTTTCGAGCGTCGCGAATGGACTGCCTGGGTTCCCCGGCATTCCCGCCAGGAACCGGGCGGTATCGTCCGCCGCGCGCGACCGGGTGACCGGATCGCTTTGTCCGGGCGGCTGGGACTCCGCCGACAAGCTCGAAACGCGTCCACAACCCGCCAGAATTGTGAGACCGAGGGTTAGAGAAAAATATTGTATGCGATGCATCTGTCTTCTATCGGACGAATGTAAACAGAAGGATACCAGGAAACCCGAACGTTAGTACGAAGAACGTTCGTAGGATTCTTCCGCGGCTGCGCGCGAACGCGTTCGCCGGCTGCCCGGCCATTCGAGGCGCATGTCCTTGCAGACCTCGTCCAGCATTTCGGTGTTGCAGGTCTTCGATTCCGCGGCGAACGCGGTGAGCAGCAGGTTGTCGCAAATCGCGTTTATCAGACGGGGAATGCCCTGCGAGCGCAGATGGATTTCGGCCATCATTTCTTCGGAGAAAATGGTCTGCTCCGGCATGCCCGCGATTTCCAGGCGCGATTCCATGTATTCCACCGCGTCGCGTAGCGTGAAGGGTTGCAGGTTGCACCGTAACACGATTCTTTGCTTCAGTTGCCGCAGATTCGGCGCGTCCAGTTTGCGATCCAGTTCGGGCTGGCCCGCGAGGATAATTTGCAGCAGTTTACCGTTGCGATTTTCCAGGTTTCCCAACAGGCGGATCTCTTCGAGCACGTCCCAATCCAGGTTGTGCGCCTCATCGACGATCAGCACCACGGTGCGTCCATCCTGCGCCTGCTCCACCAGTAACTGATTGAGGGCAAAGAGGACTTCCGTCTTCGACGTGCGCGGGCAAGGCAAGTCCAGGTCGTAGGCGATCATCTCAAAAAACTGTTCCGCATTGATGCGGGAGTTGAAGATGAACGCAAATTCGATGTACTGCGCTTCGAGATAGTCCCGCAGGCATTCGAGCATGGTGGTTTTGCCCGTACCCACCTCGCCCGAAAGTACGATGAATCCCTTTCGAGCCTGCACGCCATATACCAGATTCGCAAGGGCTTCTTCGTGTTGTTCGCTACGATAGAAGAACGCGGGATCCGGGCTCAGGCTGAAGGGACTCTCCGAAAAACCAAAAAAAGCGTTATACATGTTAGGCCGCTGCCACAGTGCTAAGATTGGAGGGCTTAGTCTGCGGTTAGCCCTCTCTAATTAATACTCTTCGATAGTACCACGCAAATGTGTGAGCACAAATGGAAATTAGGTTACTTCGAGCAATACATAACCCGGAAGGGTAGCCGGCTGGTTGCCTTCAAAAACCACGCGGCGGGTTTTCGGAAACGGCAGTCCTGTCTGGATAGCTCGCTGATAAAAAGGCACTTGGCGGAGAATCTTGCGGTACGACTCGTCCTGGGTTTCGAGGTAGGACGACTTGCCCAAGAGACCGCCCCCCCAGCCAACTGACAGAATACAGGCGTCTTGGCGACTCGCGACGGCCGACGCTTTTTGCTCCAGCTCCGCGAGGGTTTTCTGGAGTTTGGAAAGGCCGGTCAGTTCGGCGTAGGATTTATGGTGCGCCAGGAGCTTCGCGGCGTAACGATTCGACGCCTGGAACAGTTTGACGCGATCTTGGGGCGCCTTATTTGACCATAATCCTTCAAAAACGGTGCCCGAAGAGGCCATCTCGGCGAATAAAGGCGTCGAATCTTCGGCTTTTTGAGAGGCCCCGCGCTGCGATTTCCAGCCCAGTTCGTACTTGCCGCCACCCTTGGCGACCAGGGTCGAGACACGCAACAGATAGATTTTCATTCCCGCGTGGGTGATGGGAGCGGAATCGCCGGCGGCGAAACGCTTCATGCGGCTGGAACCGGATCCGCCCAGCACCGCTTCCTCGGCGCGCAAGGCGGGATGCCGCGGCAGACGATCTTCGGACGCGAGGCGTTCATAGAGATCCTTCATGGAACCTTCCGTCCAACGGTCCGAGACGGCGCCGGTGCGCAGCGCGCCCTTGATCGCGGTTCCGGGTATATAAGGACCGGCGGGAGAGACGGCGAAGGTCGGGATGAACAGATTTTCCGGGTGCGCCTTTTCCCAATGAGGAATGGCGCTGACGTTTTCGAAGGGGATTCTGCGGCCGGCGAAATTCTGTGCGAAACCGCCCCAGGAGGCGAAGTCGAGCCGCTCGGCTTTCTTCAACTGCGCCAGATAGCCGTCGAGACGCGGACCTTTTGCCAGCAAGCGGAAAATGCGCCGCTGGTCGAGCACATTGACGTGATCCTTCCACACCATGTAATCGATCGGCGAGAGCTTCTGGCCGTCGCCGATCAGCGTGGGCGTGAGGCAAGTGAGGCGATATTTCATGCGGGCCTCGTTATTGGAGCCAGCGGAATCGGGATCGCCAAGGCGAATCCCGAGCGGTAGACGGGATGCGCAAAATTTTCCGGGGCAACGTCGGACGCCGCGCCTACCGGGGGTGAGGCGCTGACGATCACGCTGCCTTCGGTCAACATGCGGGTGGGCTTCTTCGCATCGCCGTGACTTTCGATGCGGCCGCCGCGCGTGGTCAGCGAGTAGCTGCCGTGCTGCCAGTCGATCGAATCGGATTCGGCGGGATGAAATACGGACAGAAGCCAGTATCCACTGGCGTCATCGCCGGTATTAAGGAGCAGCTTCGGCAGGTCGCCTTCGACGATCTCCGGCAGCTCCGACCGTCCCCAACCCCGCGACCGTCCGCCGCCGAAACCGCTATCGGCGAGCAGGCGCAGAGCGCCGTGGAGCGGGGCGTTCCAACGCTCCCTGGCAGCATCATCCGCGAACGAGGCGATCAGCCACAACCCGGCGCCGGGCGTGAATTCGAGGCAGGCCGTCGAGTGCGGCGCGACGCTTTCCCCATCGCGATCGACGGCCGCATTCGAGCGCACGCTGACGCGGAAAGGCCCTTGCGCGCCGCCTGCGATCAGGCATTCGCTGGCGCCGTCGATGGTCCAGTTTTCTTCGCCAATGGCGCGGCCGGAGATCAGCGTCTCCACCACTTTTAAGGGGACGAAGCGCGCGCCTTTGAAGCGCACTTTGGCGGAGGCGGGCGGCGGCCACACGTTGCGGGGCGGCACGACGTAGAGCGTTTCGCCATAGAAGGGGAAGCAGGAGCTGAAGCGCACGGCCGGCTCCGACGCGCGGGCCGTGGCATCGAGCCAGGGATCGAGTTCGCCGAGGCTCGCCATGGCCGCCGACACAGCGGAGTAGACAGAATCGCTGTGATAGACGCGATCGACGCGGTCGCGGTCGCCCGAGTCGGGACCGATACGCCAGGGTCCGGTGGGGCGCAGCTTGATGAGCAGGGCGGACATTATTTTCCTAGCTGCCGGAAGGGAAACCGCTCCCTGCGGTCACTGCTCGGTAGTCCAGTGGGGAGTGGGATGCGGTCATGAAAGTTTTTCGGAGAAGGCGGCGTCGTTGGCAAGGGCCTGGATCGCGCCCAGGTCGGCGCCGGCGGCTAGTTCGGCTTCGGAGGCTCCGGAAGAGTAGAATGAACGGCCGCGCCAGACCAATTTCAGATTCTTGAAGCTCACGCGACCGCTGCCGCGCGATCCGCCGCCGCCGAGGGCATCGTCTTCGAGCAGACGCAGGCCTTCGACGACGCGCGCCGGGAGCGCCTTATCTTCTTCGCACAAGACATCGACGACCAGGCGCAGCTTGAACCGGGCGCCCGCGGGGACTCGTTCCAAAGTGCGCGGATTGGCTTGCGAAGTGATGCGGTCGATGGCGTTTTCGCTTTTCACCTCGGTGATTTCGTCGTCGAGATTTTCGCGCATCTGCGCGGTGATGCTCTCCTGATCGAGAGGAGCGTCGTAAATGGTCAGGCGCGCGGGCGTGGCGGAACGGGCGTCGAGCGCTTCGCCTTCGACACGGTCGAGGCGCAGAGGGCTGCGGCCGAACAGCAAGCCGATTTCGTCGTCGGGGCGATCGCTCTGATGGATGCGCACTTCCTGGCCTTTGCGCTTCGAAAGGTAGACGAGCTCGGCGGGCGAGGTGAGGCCGAGAGCGTTCTCGAGCAGCGAGCGGACCTTGCCGCGCAGGGAGCTGCCGGGAATGTAGGGCAAGCCGAAGGCATCTTTCACGACGGGATTATCCGCGCCTCCGATTTCGAGCGAGCCTTTGCCCGCGCCGATGTGCAGGCCGGTTTCACAGTGCAGATCTCCGGAAAGAATCAGTTTGCCGATCAATTGCAATTTCGTTTGAGCCGTATGCGTGGCCATTATTTTGCGCTCCTGTGCGCGGTAGTAAATATCGGGATGAGCTTCGTGTGACGCATTACTCGTTGTAGGCGACGATGGCTTCGAACAGGTCTTTGAATCGTTCGTAGCCGCGGGCGTCGTTTTTGCGGGTGACCTGCAAGAGCAGGCGTTCGAGCGCGTCCAGACTGCGGAGAGAATGACGCGCGATGGTGTAGGCCAGGCGTGCGCGGAGCATGACAAACTGGTGCTGGCGTTCGCTTTCCGGCGCGCGGACGGCGCGGCGCACCGCGTTATAAAGACGGCGCAACTGGCTCTTGGTGCCGGAGTCCATATCGCGCATGCGCATGACCACGACGTGGGCCTGATTATCGAGATAGAGGCTGTCCGAGATCAGCTTTTCGAGCTCGATGTCGACCGGTCCGTCGAAGGGACGTCCGCCGCCGCCCGCGAAACTGGGGCGTCCGCCTTCGCGGCGTTCGGGTCCACGTTCGGGTCCACGTGGAGGGCCGCCGGGGCGATTGCCGCCGCCGCGATTTTCACCGCCCCGATTTTCCCCGCGTGGTTTGTCGTCGCGCCCTTTTTCGGGACGCGGACCTCCTCCGCCTTGCGGCTTGGGCTGCGGCGCTTTTTCGGCGACCGCGGCCTTGGGTGTCTCCTCCGGCTTCGGAGCTTCGACGGTTTCTGATGAGGGTTGCACTTCGTCTGACATACGATTCCTTGGTTACGATTCGGCGGACAGCCTTGCCCATTCTAGCGCCACGCGGCCCGCGGGTCGCAACTTGACGGTCACCGCGCTGCGGCCGATCAGGTCCGCGATCAACGCCGTTTGCGCTTTCTGAAAATCGCCGCGCTGCGGTCCGCCCATGCGGGATGCGCCGAGAATTCTGCGAATGCGGCGATGGTAGCGCCACGGACGCTCGCCTCCACTCCGGCGAGCCTGCCGCTTGGACATTTTCGACTGGGTCTCGCGATAGATGCCGCAGAGATCCTTCAGATACTGCGCGGAGACGCCGAAATCGGCCACCATGCGGGTCAGCGAATCCTTCAGCTCCGCGGCTTCGGCGAACTGCTTCCATTCGAGCGTGCGGCCGAGAATCCAGATGCAGTCCTTGTCCGCCGATTTGGCGGCTTCGAGGCGCTGTCCCGCCTCCTCAAACACCGCGCCTAGCGAGGCGTCGACCGAGGGCGCGAGCGCCAGCGCCATGCTGATGGTCTTGCCTTCCGGTCCGTCGAAATTCTTCAGATTGGCATCGGCGAAGCGATGGAACAGGCGCTCCAATTCACGCGCCAGAGCGACCAGCGAGTCCCAGGCGCCATAAACCGCAAAGTCGTCGCCACCCGAGAAGATGACCGTAACTTTGCGCCAGAACTCCGGCATGGAGCACAGGACTTCAAGTTCGCCGGCAAAAAACTGCTTATAAAGGACCGAGAGCTGGATGTGCTCCTCAACCGTCTGCGCGCGGCGGATACGGATGCCGAAGTTGTCGACATCGCCGCGCAGCACGCCCCAAGTCTGAAGACCGGTGGCGCGCGAGGCAAGCTCAGTGGTAGAGGCGGGATCGATTCCATCGTCGCCGGGAGCTGCGTGACGGGCGAAGGGCAAGGCGTCGGCCGCGGACCAGGCGAGGGTCCAGACGTGCTTCCCTTCCCCGATGTGAATGCGGCCCGGCGTTTCGGGCGACCAGGCCGCCGATTCGGCATTGCGCAGTTTCATGCCGAGCTGGGTGGCGAAATATTCTTCCCCGGCTTCAATGTCCCCGGCGACATCGGCGAATCCGGGAGTGCCGCGGCGGCGATGCATCTCGTCAGTCAGACGGCGGCGAACGATGCTCCAGTCGCCGAGATTTTCGGTTACGCTCCAGAGGAGTTTCAGAACTCCACCGCTGAGCGCGGAAATTTCCGCGCCGGCGGCTTCGAGAAATTTTTCGGCCGCTTCGCGAAATTCCTCGGGCAGCAGGACGAGAAATTGTCCGCCGCCGCTTGATCCCAGCAGAATTTTGGCCAGGCCGA
>JBEKOZ010000161.1:0-8706 GCA_049521275.1 Bryobacteraceae bacterium
CAGGGCTCCGGCGACGCCTGGATTCTCTGCTCCGGCGTAGTAAAATCTTCCGGGATTCCGGTGCGGTTATTCAGCAGAATTTCCGGCTGAAGCTGGCGCACCATGGTATTCAGCTTCACCGCTTCCCAGCCGTCGGGCCGCAGCGGCCAATTCACGTCGTACCAGAGAATGTCGAGTTTGCCGTAGTTGGTGCACAACTCGCGCACCTGGCCGTGAATATAGTCGACGAAACGGCGACGGGCTTCCTCGTCGGTGGCGCACAACGCGCCGTCGGGATGGTGCCAGTCCATCAACGAATAGTAGAATCCGACGCGCATCCCCTCACCGCGAGCCGCATCGACGAATTCGCGCACCAGGTCCCGCCCGCAAGCCGTCTTCGGAGCCGAGTAGTTCGTCAGCTTGGTATCGAAGTTGCAGAACCCCTCGTGATGCTTGGTGGTCATCACCATGTACTTCATTCCCGCCGTTTTCGCGAGCCTCGCCCAGGCCCGCGCCGCGTTGGGCTGGGGATTAAACCGGCGGGCGGTCTGCTCATACTCGGCAACCGGGATGCCTTCGTTTTCCATCACCCATTCGTGGCGTCCGTAGACGCTATAAAGCCCAAAATGAATGAACATTCCGAAGCGCGCCTCGCGCCACCATCGGAGCCGTCGCTCCCGATCCTCGGGCGTTGAAGTCGTGGGACCCCTTGGCTCCAGGCCCGGCGGAGTCGCGGGCGGAGCGTTCAGAACTTGCGCGGAAAGCGGCAGCAGGGACGCCCCCGCGCCCATCGCCTGCATCGCGGCGCGGCGAGTGAATCGGTTCATAACGCCGATCATATCAGCCTGCGCTATGCTACCGTCATGCGGAATTTTTTCCTGATCGCCTTCGTCTCGACGCTCTGCCTGTGCCAGGATGCGTCCGACCCCTGGACCAAATCCGAAGTGCTGGAGCCCGCAGAATTAGCAAGCTTGTTGAAAGACGGCAAGTCTCCGACGGTCCTCTGCGTCGCCTTCCCCGTGCTCTATAAACTGAAACACATTTCGCACGCCGCCTTCGCCGGTCCAGGTTCGAAGCCCGAGGGCATCGAGATGCTGAAGAAAGCGGTCGCGAATCTGCCCAAGGATACCGATCTGGTGATCTATTGCGGCTGCTGCCCGATGGTGAAGTGCCCGAATATCCGCCCGTCTTATCGCGCGCTAAAGGAAATGGGATTTACGCACGTTCGCATTTTGAACGTCCCCACCAATATGAATACCGACTGGTATTCCAAAAACTATCCGACCGAAGAAGGCACCGCGGGTAACTGATCGCGCGGCAACGCCGATGCCAGGACGAGGGCCGCTCCGGCGAAGAGCAATGTGTCCGCCACGTAATTGATCCCTTCCGTGATTTGGGGCGCTGATCCGCCGTTGGCGAGGATCAAAATAGGCAGGTACAGGAGCAGGGTGAAGAAAGTCAT
Organism: Bryobacteraceae bacterium; assembly: GCA_049521275.1. Classification (GTDB taxonomy): domain Bacteria; phylum Acidobacteriota; class Terriglobia; order Bryobacterales; family Bryobacteraceae; genus Palsa-187. The sequence continues at coordinate 1,442 of JBEKOZ010000161.1, forward strand.
GAGTGCGCCAATCGAGGCCGCGGCCATCCGGGGTTTTCGGTTCAGGGCCAAGCCGATTCCAGCGGCCAGCAGGATCGCTCCCGCGAGGTATCCCCATACGCTGGGGACTGGAACCCATGAGGGCGTCGTTTTTGCCAAAGGCACGCCGGGCGCAAACTCTGGATGAAGAAAATGTTCCGCGGCAAAAAAGATCGCCGCAATCGCTACGACGATGCGCCCAAATAAGATCATCCATCTCGATGCCTGCGGCGACGAGGCGCGGCTATGCAGTCCTGCGAGAGCCCACGCGCCTCCGGAAAAAGAGAGGTCTCGCAGCACCACGGCCCACGCGAATCGATCTTGGGGACGCGCAAGCACAATCGGGATATGAATCATCAAGACAAATAGAAAGAACATCAATCCCAGCAAGGTGGACGACTGGCACACGAACTTCCTCAGCGTAAGACTGGTAGCCGCCGCGAGCTGCGCGTATCCGAAGAAATACACCCAGAACAGGTGCGCCGGCAACCATGACGGGATCATATTTTGCATATCCCTCGCGGCGCCGAAATGCTCCTCCGCGAATACTGCGAGGGGAACGGCGAAGAAAACACAGCCCAAGGCGATGAGCTTGTCCCAGCCACGAGCCACGTGGATCTCTTTTCGAAGTATAAAAACTCCCGCGACAAGATAGATAAGTCCGGCAAGACACATCCAGAAGTTTGTCGAGGAAAGCATACCCGGTCGCAGAGATTATATCCCGGCAGCCGAGTGTCGCGAGAAGCGGTTACAATTACAGAAACGGGCGCGTAGCTCAGTTGGTTAGAGCACCTCGTTTACACCGAGGGGGTCCGGGGTTCGAGTCCCTGCGCGCCCACCAAGAATCCTCGTCTTTCAGCTTGGGCCAAACACGTCGGACAATCCTGTACAGGGTCGGCCATATATCTTCCCAATCCTTGTTTCGCCGCGGCTGGAGGCAACGGCTCTAGGAACATGTGTTTTCGCAGCGAATGCATCGAATCTTTTCTCCTGATGCCGCACAGCGAGGAATCGGCGTCTTCGGGGTCTTGCAAATGCATCATCGGGGCCTGCTCCGTGCCTCCCGATTCTCCCTGTATCTTTTGATAAAGAGCGTCGGGCGCGAGATCCGCCCCGTTCGGCCAACAAATCGCACCGTACTCGTCTATTTGTACCTGGTTAAAAACATTCGGGTCTAGCAGGGGTTCGAACATTGGGCCAAACAGACGGTCGGAAAGATCGACCTTTCCGAAGGCCCCGTCACTGAACTCGACTTCCAGGACGTAGCCAAGGGCGGGTTTCACTTCAACGATGCGGTGCATTGGTTTACTCCAAGGGCGGAATAGGGAAGATCTTCAAGTGGCTTTGTCCCCTATCCCAATTCTCGCGCAATTCATTGGCGTGTAGTTCCGCCCAATCGAGCACCAGTCCGAGAGCGCGGCGTGGAAGCTTCCCGTTGATGACTTCGAGCGGGTCGAGGCCTATATGCGCTTCAAACTCCCCATAGATTGCATGAAAGTGGGGAGGCGGGTGGTCGTCGTAGTACGTTCGGATCACGATTCCGAAAAGATGCTGAGGGTCGGCACGATGCTCCGGCTCAATTCTCGCAGAATCCGATCTGATCGGCTGTATTCTGCTAAACTTCCTCCCAGGAGACGCCTTTCATCGGCCCCGTCAGCTTATGCGAAACCACACCCTCACTCGACGACATTTTTTCTTCGGCTCCCTGCTCGCCGGAGCAGTTCCCGCGGCCGGATTCGGCAGTTCGCCGAACCTCAAAATGCTCGGCTTCAAGTCCCCCAACGAGAAGCTGAATATCGCCTCCATCGGCGCGGGCGGCAAGGCGACCAGCAGCATCATGATCTGCGACCGCGCGAAGGAAAACATCGTCGCTTTGTGCGATCCCGATGCCGAAAGCGCCAAGCGGATGTTCGAGAAATTCGACAAAGCGCCGAAATATACCGACTTCCGCAAGATGTTCGACAAAGAGGGCAAGAACATCGACGCGGTGATCGTCGCCACGCCGGATCACATGCACGCCATCTGCTCCACCTGGGCGATGGAGCGCGGCAAGCACGTCTACTGTCAGAAACCCCTCACGCGAACCATCTGGGAAGCGCGCCTGCTGACTCACCTGGCGGCCAAGTACGGAGTGGCCACGCAGATGGGCAACCAGGGATATTCGAATGAAGGAACGCGCCAGTGCGCCGAGATGATCTGGGACGGCGCCATCGGCAATGTGACCGAAGTGCACGCCTGGACCGATCGTCCCATCTGGCCGCAGGGGCTGACCGTCGAACCCGCGGGCGAGCCCGTCCCATCGACCATGGATTGGGATTCCTGGACCGGAGTTTCCACCGCCGGACGTCCGTACTCCAAGGAGATCGCTCCATTCAAGTGGCGCGGATTTTACGATTACGGCTGCGGCGCGCTGGGCGACATGGCGTGCCACATTCTGGGAGCGCCCAACATGGCGCTGATGCTGGGCGCTCCGTCGAGCGTCGAATGCATCATGCAGGAAGGCAAGAGCAGCTTCATGTTCCCCAAGAAATCGCTCATCCGTTTCGATTTCCCGCAGCGCGGCAACATGCCTCCCGTGAAGATTTTCTGGCACGACGGCAGCAACGTGCGGCCATCGATCCCGGGCCTGTCCGACGACGAAATTTTGGGCGAGCTGCCACCTGAGCCCCGGGAAGGCCAGCCCGCGCCGCAGCGCAGGGACAACGGCAGCGTCTTCATCGGCGATAAAGGATTCATCACCACCGGAACCTACGGCGCGGGAACTCGCCTCGTGCCGGCAGAGCGCATGAAGGACTACAAATTTCCCCCCGCGATCCTCAAACGCGCCCCTGCCAGCAGCGAAGCCGGCCATCACGCCGACTGGATCCACGCCGCCAAAACCGGCGAACCGGCCAACTCCAATTTCTCGATCGCCGGACCCTTCACCGAGTGGATTCTGCTCGGCACCCTGGCCCTGCGATTTGAAGGCAAGCTCGAATGGGACAGCGAAAAGATGAGGACCAACAACGCGGAAGCCAACAAGCTCATCAAACCCGCGTTCCGCAAAGGCTGGTCGCTGGGTAAAGCCTAATCCACGACCAGCGCCCGGTCGAACACCACGTCCAGGCTCGACCCCTGCCGCAACTCCACTTCCTTGCCGCGCGTGAGCAGCGTCGTGGCCAGCCCCACAGCGCTTCCCGCCGCGCCGCCGATTCCCGCCCCCGTCCAGCTCCGGTCGACCGTTGCGCCGACCGCGGCCCCCGCGCCCGCCAGAATGGCGATCCGTTCCACATCTTTGCCCACGTTGCTGCCCTGCTGGACCAGTCCCTCGTCATTCACGACCTTCTGCGTCGTCTCGCCGTCGTCAACCGAGCTCAGATGCGGAGAAAATTTCAGCGTCTTGCCGCCCGGCAGCGTCAGCACCTCCAGCCGGATCGCCAATTGCGCGCGTCCCGCGACTTTCCCGCTGCGCTTTGCAATCAGGACGGTCCCCTGCACATAGGACCCGACCGGAACCACGATCTGCCCGCCATCGGTAATGGGCGACGCCGTCTGCATGTACACCTGCGTCCCCTCCTGCGCCGTTCGCGTGCTGATCGAATTGACCATCTTCAGCAGCACGTGCGTATTCTTGGGTATCTCCGCCGCCCGCGACGAAATCACAAAAGCCAACAGTATAATTGCAGCTTTCATGACCCGATCTTACACCTTATTTGGCGAATACGAAATGCAGCCCGGTGGTGAATAGAATGTCGTTCGTCTTGCGCCCCGGAAGCGGATCGCTCAGGTACCGGTCGCTCGCCGAAATCTGGAACGCCATCCATTTCTTGATCGCCGCCGCCGCCGAGATGTCGACATTCATGCGGTAATTCCCGACACTGCTGACGTTCGGAAAGAACGCCAGGTTTTCATGCATCGAAATGGTCTTGCTGAACTTGTGCGTCAGTTCTTCGCCGAACAGCACCTCGGCATAGCTGTGATCCACGCCTCCCTCGAAAAACTCCTTGTCGAGCGAAGCGCCCAGCGACATGTCAAACACCGTATTGGCCGTCTTCATCACGTGATAACCCACGCCGCCCGCCGGCGCGAATCTCAAATCCAGGCTCTGGAACTCGTCGTTCTCCAGATCCACCAACCCGAATACGAACACCCGCGGTGTCACGTTCAAGTTGTATCCGATCCCGCCGCGCTTCGCGTTCGCCGTCGTCGAATCCGTTCCGGATGCGCTGCTGCTCGAATAGATCTGCGTATAAGACACCGTGATCTTGTCGCGGCTGGTGGCGCGAATCGCATTCGCCCCCAGCGTGAATGTCTCCGTTTCCGTATTGCCCGCCGTCTGCGTGAATCCCAGGTTTAAAGTCCCCGCCCACAAATCGATCAGCCGCGGGTTCCTTAAATGCTCGATATCCAGGTCATAAGCCTTCTGTTCCGCTTCCGACCGGATGAACTGTACCGACTCCCGCGCCGCCGTCACCTTCCCCGTTTCCTTGGTCTCGACACTGAGCTTCGTCCCCTCCGTCGTCACCACACCCACGATCCGCTGCCCATCCTTCAACGTCACGTGCAGCGCCCCGCTCGACGTCAACCCCGTCACGTTTTCCCATGGAATCGTCACTTCCCCCGACTCCTCCGATTTCAAAACCAGATTCTTCCCGTCATACTTTATAATGTTGCCGGAGATCCGGTCCCCGTTCTTCAGCGTCACCTGGTCGGCCAGCAACGCTTGAGTCAAGAGAAACGCACTGATGATAAATAGACGCATAGTTCAACTTTTGATTGTCCTACGATTCTTCGTCTTCCCGCCACTCCAGGCCCAAACCCAGCCCAGTCCCGATACCCTCGGCCGCTCCACCCCTCGCGGCGCCGTCGTCGGATTTCTCACCGCCGCCCATAAAGGCGACTGGACCACCGCGGTGCAATACCTCGGCGGCGCGAAAGGCGAAGATCCGGCCGAGCTCTCCCGCCAACTCAGCATCGTCCTCGACCAGGGACTCCCCGCCAACCTCGACGGCCTCAGCGATCAACCGGAGGGCAAGCTAAAGGACACCGTGCGCCCCGAAGAGGAACTGGCCGGCATCATCTCGACCAGCGGCGGACCGCTCCGGGTCACGCTCGAACGGGTGCACCGCGGCTCGCAGAACGCCTGGCTGTTTTCCCCCGGCACGCTCAAGGAAATCCCCGCCGTTTACGACGAATTCAACTCCGCCTGGATCGCCGAATACATCCCGCATCCGCTTCTTCGCCGCGGCTGGCTCGGCGTACCCCTCTGGCAATGGCTGGTCCTCCTGCTCGGCGTCGCTCTGGCTCTCTTCGCCGCCGTGGCGATGCGGAAAATCGCCCTCCCGATCCTCCGCCGCCTCTTCCGCTCCCTTACCGACGAACAGGACGAGCGGCTCCTCGACCGCCTCACCGGCCCTCTCCGCGGATTAATTTCCCTCCTCGTCCTCGACGCGACCATCTCCTTCCTCCGCCTGCCTTTCTTCGCGCGGGAAGCCTGGTACTACGCCGGCGGAGGCCTGGCAATCATCCTCGGCGGCTGGTTTTTCGTGCGCTTGATTAACGTCTTCGGCCGGCTCCTCAACCGCAGCGTGCAGAGCCGCGGCGGAGCCGACGCCACCGCCGTCATCCGCCTGTGCGAGCGCATCCTCAGCGTCCTCACCTTCGGTGTCGTAGTCGTCCTGCTGCTGAAAGGCATCGGCCTCATGAAGGACGTCTCCACCCTGCTAGCCGGTCTCGGCGTCGGAGGCATCGCCATCGCCCTGGCCGCGCAGAAGACGCTCGAAAACCTCTTCGGCGGCGTCTCCATCATCTTCGATAGAACCATCCGCGTCGGCGACTACTGCCGCATCGGCGACCAGAAAGGCTCCGTCGAAGATATCGGCCTCCGCTCCACCTCTCTCAGAACCGACGCCAACACTGTCCTCACCGTCCCGAACAGCAAGCTCTCGGCGATGGATGTAGAAAACTTCGGCATGCGCAACAAGATCTACTTCCACCACACCATCGGCATCCGTAGGGAGACCAACGCCCCACAGATCCGCGCGCTACTCGCCGCCCTGCGCCAACTGCTCGCCGCCGATTCCCAGGTCGATCCCACCTTCTACGTCCGCTTCATCCGCTTCGGCCCCTCGTCTCTCGACCTCGAGATCGCCGCCTACATCCTCACCACCGACAGCCTGAAGTTCCTCGACGTGCAGGAGGACCTGCTGCTGCGCATCATGGACACCATCGAATCGAGCGGCGCCGCCACCGCGTTCCCCTCGCAGACCCTCTACTTAGGCCGGGACAAACCGCCTACCGCCGGCTCACTTCCCCGTTGACAGCAGTACGAGATGTTATTACAATAGTTATAACTCAACGGTTCCGCATGGTTGAACTCAAGGTCCGCAAATTCGGAAACTCACTCGGCGTCGTTCTGCCGAAGGATGTAATCAACCGCCTGCAAACGAAAGACGGAGAACCCTTGTTTCTGATCGAAGCCCCCGACGGCAGCTACCGCCTGACGCCCTATGATCCCGCCTTTGAAAAGAAAATGTCGAAAGCCGAAGAGATCATCAGCCGCTATCGCAACACTCTGCATGTCCTCGCCAAGTGAAAGAACCGCTCTGGATCGACGAGCGCGATGCCCTAGCCTTGCACGATCGCCTGCTCGCACTGCACGGCGGCGCATCGGGCCTGCGTGACGACGGCCTCCTGAAATCCGCTCTGGCCCGAGCGCAACAAATCCACGCCTACGCCCAGCCGGCCTCCCTGATCGATATGGCAGCCGCCTATACCGCAGGCATAGTCCGAAACCATCCCTTCATCGACGGCAACAAGCGCACCGGTTTCGTAGTCGGCATCTTGTTTCTAGAACTCAATGGCTACACCTTCACAGCCAGCGAGGAAGACGCGGCCCAAGCAGTCCTGAAGCTCGCAGCCGGCACGCTCGATGAAGCGAGTTATGCAAACTTCCTGTGGGCGAATAGCGCGCGCGTATAAACGGCAGACTGTCTTTATTGCAGACAGGCCTGAATGTCTTGGGTCGTCAGCCCTGGATAAGCGTCCAGCAAGGAACGCGACTTGTGCCTACTGTCTGCCCTGCCCGCTCTTGCAAACGAAGTAGTAATTGTCCCCTTCGTCAATCTCCGCTCCCGCCAACGCCAGGCCCTCGGCGCTCAAAAGTCGTCGATATTCCGGAAGACCCAGCGAAACCGATTCGCGCCCCGTCAGCGAATCTTTCCAGGCGACAGCCTCTTCCGGCGCAGTAAAAAGAAACGTCCCTCCCC